>JASEHY010000049.1 GCA_030018555.1 Planctomycetota bacterium | reverse complement strand
TGAAGAATGCGGGAGTTGTTCGGTTCGGGCCAGATGCACCAACGGGTCTGTTCGGACGGTAACACGAGATGGTCGGGAAGGGTTAATGGCAACGATGAGACAGAAACTCAAGACCCCTGAAGGTAAAAAGACTTACCAGAAACGGATGTATACGGTAGAACCGGTATTTGGGAATATTCAGGGAGATAGAGGAAAGATTATTTTAAGTTTGAGAGGGCGAGTCAAAGTCAAAGGTGAATTTTTGTTAATGTGTCTGGTGCATAATATCAAAAAGATTGTGCGGAAGGTATGTGCCGCTATGATGACGTTGGCAGAGATGAGATTAACCCGGACACAAAATGCCGGGATGAAAGTAGTATGGGCACAACCGGCGTAAGAAAAAATAGTGAAAAGTCTTGACGAAAGGAGGTGAAAAGTTTAAATTGTTGGGTATAAAGACGCTTTATCAAATATCTTGACTATTTTATGGCTGTCATATCAAGATGCCTGCCCAGTGGGTCTGTAACTTTTTAGACAGCCTGTAATATATAAACATAAAATATTGGTCCAACCAGCGTGTCGTCCCGATAGCCATCGGGACTAACCGGACTGAGCTAACCGCCCATAAACATAAAATGGACCAGATGGGATTCGAACCCACAACCTTCTCATTGCGAACGAGACGCTCTCCCAACTGAGCTACTGGCCCAGATCATAGTCCATATTAAATTAAATCAAGTTTTAATCAACCAATTTGTTGCACTCGCAACATATCAACCATTTCCCCGCGCCACCATTGAGCATTTCCTGACCTGTCCTTTAGTTCAATCCCTTTACAAGGGTCTAAATCAGTCACCTTCCCTTCTAACGATTGGCCTTTTACCTGAATAGAAACATTCTTATTTAAAACCGCCGAAAATTCTCGCCACGTATCCTGTATAGCATTCAATTCTTTATTAACGATTTTCTGATACCATTTATCCAGCAAATATATTAAATCAACGATGATTACTTCAAGTTTAAATGGAACGGCGCTATTATTTTCTATCAATAATGAAGTGGTAATGTTTTTTAACTCTGACGGCATTTCTGATTCTGAAATGTTGATATTCATTCCGACACCCAAGACAGATGCATTAGGACATTGATTAACATATTTGCTTTCTACGATTATACCGGCAACCTTTCTGTTCCCAATAATCACATCATTAGGCCAGCGAATTAAGGATGGAAGGTTGAATTTGTTCTTGAGTAAATCAGTAACTGCTATTGCACCAAGAGCCATCAGAAGAAACGTCTCCTCAGGAAAAAGTGATGGATAAAGAATAACTGATAACCAGATACCTTTTTGATTAGGCGAGGACCATGCCCTACCAAACCTGCCCCTTCCACAGATTTGCTCATCTGCTATAATAACCGTTCCTTCTTCTGCTCCACGGGTTACTTCTAACCACGCAAGGTCATTGGTGGAGGTAACCTTTTTATGGCAAACGACTTTTCTGCCAATAGTCTTGGTTTTAAGGTTGACAAAATAATATTCTTCCATCTGTATAAGATTATTGGAGGCGGGGGGAATCGAACCCCCGTCCCAAGGTCTTGCAATAGCCGTATCTACGATGCGTAGGCAATCATTTATTGTCGCCTGAAACACGCCGACAGCCAGGCTGGTCTCAGGTCAGCCCAAAGTAAAGATGTCCGGCTTGAACCTTCAGGCATATTCAAACCGTAGCCTGCTGACTGTAACCCCGACATTCCAACACGCAGGCAAGTCGGAGTCGGGGTGGCTTCACTTAAGCAGCCAAACTATATGCAGGTTCAGCACCTACAATTTGTTGCCAGGTTTTTAACGAGGCCTCCTGACAACCTCGGCACGCAACGACTATTACAATTAACCCGGTCGAAACCTTTTCGCCCCCGTCCACATTACTTCCGTCTCATTGACCTTTCTATTTCCCGCCTGATTATTCTTTTCTTTATTGTCTCCCTTTTATCGTATAACTTTTTGCCTCGCCCCAAACCTAATTCTATCTTGGCAAGGCCGTTCTTAAAATATAGTGAAAGAGGAACTAATGTCAAACCTCTTTCTTGAACCTTACCGATAAGCCGATTGATTTCCCCTTTTCTCATCAGTAGTTTTCTCGGACGTTTGGGGTTATGACTATCAACCGGTCCGCATTTGTAAGGACTGATATCCATCTGGTATATAAACAACTCTCCCCTTGAAGGACGGGCAAAACTCTCTGCGATACTTGCTTGACCATCCCTGAGAGATTTTACCTCTGTTCCTTTAAGGACCAATCCCGCTTCATATTTTTCTATAATTTCATAATTAAAATATGCCTTTCTATTCTTCTGGATAAGTTTGATACTCTCCATTGTATACAAATTACCTTAAAAGGGTGGAAATGTCAAGAGGAAACACTTTCTCTATGCTGAGGGGGGGATTTGAACCCCCAAGCCCTAACGGGCATTAGGTCCTGAACCTAACGCGTCTGCCAATTCCGCCACCCCAGCAAGTTTTTTATGGTAGCCACCATCCCGTGAGGGACGGGGTGTTACTCTTCCTTTTCCTCTTCGGGCTCTTGTGGTGGTGTTTCCGGCGGGGGCGGAGGAGATGGAGGAGTTTCGGCTGGCGGTTCTGTTTGTTGTTCTTCTATCTTTGACTGCCCTTTTAGGATACACATCTTACAAGCCACAGTGGTCTGACCTAAACAGGCAGAACATTTACCTGAGGCAGTGCAGGAAACACAGGGGATATTCTCTTTTTGTTGTTTAATAAACCCCTCGCCGTTACAATGGAAGCACTTACCCGTGCTGTTACATATAAAACAGGGAAGTTTTTCCGTGTTTTCACAAAGAATACACTTTTCCGGGAAAGACTCTTTGTTTTCTATTAATAAACCAGCCATCTGAGTAGCCATAATGGCATCCTGCCAGAGGTGCTGAATCTGGTCGCCCCACGGACGGTCTGAAGTTAAAGGTTTCTCTAATTTTAATACTTTATCAACCCATTTTTCTTTGCCCGGATTTAATCTGGCAATATTTTTCCACCTTCCCACTGTATCACGATAAATATCATAAGATGAGGAGAGCAATTTGAATGAAATATAGTTATATGAGGTTTCATTTAAGGTTATTTTGAATTCTTCGTAAGGGATTTCTAAATCTTTGATAATCTGACTAAATGTTTTAAGGGTTACACCTTCTTTTAAGGAATCAGCCACCTTATTAAGTTTATCAACCATTCTTAATGCCGACGGTGCATACTTCTCATATTCTAATGACTCTTTTTCTCTCTTTGCAGCAGTGGCTTTTTGTTTCAGATTGATAGCAACCTTGAATTCATCATATTCTTTCTGCAGGTCGGCTAACTTTTTATTGAGTTGTTCAATAGATTTTTCGCTTTCAGCTCGCTGGTTAACAGCATCCTTAAAATTCGTATTCAATTGTTTATAATCTTCCTCAAGTGTTGATAAATCATCTTCAAGTTTGTCCTTCATCTCTGTTAGAAGCGCGATTTCCTTGGCTAAATCTTTGGCTTTTTTAGTAAGCGATAGGTTTTCTTCCTCTAATGATTTGACTTTTTCATCACGCTCGTCTATAGTATCTTCTAATTTATTTATATTCTTTTTGAGTTTTGAGGCATCACTTTGGGAGTTTTTAAGTTGTTGGGTGAGGTCATCCATTTCAGTTTGTTGGTCTTTTATTCTGCCCTTTGCCTTTTCATAAGTCTTGTTTAATTCTGGTATTTTAACAAAAGCAAAATACCCATCCAGACCCGCCAGTGCTAAGATAAGAATTGTCTCAAACAATATAATGTAGGTTAATCTTCGGGACACCTTAGAGGTGTCCGCCTTTTCATATCGCGGAGTATATTTGGGTTTTGCTGAAGGCAACGGCTCCTGGACTTCAGGGGCTTCTGCCGGCTCTTCCTCTGATGTCTCTGTTTCTAATTGCTCCGCCCCTTCCATCTCTCCCTCTACTGATGGTTCTGCTTCCAATTCTTGTCCCTCTTGCTCCGCTGATGGTTGTGATTCTACGGATTCTTCCGCTGACGGTTCTGCTTCTACTCCCCCTTCCTGTACCTGTTCCTCTCCCTGCAACTGTTCTTCTTCCTGCTCTTGACGAGTTAAGTCTTGTAATGCATCTAATGGTAGACTTCCATTCTTTTCTTTTTCCATAACTAACTCCTATTTAACCATATAAGAAAGTATAAACACGAATCACACCCTTATCCCTCTGACGGGATCCTGTGAAGGACAGGGTAAACTTATACGGCGAATATCACGAATATAATTTCCTGTTCGTGTCATTCGCTTTATAAGTTCACCCTGTCCTTCACAGGATCCCGTCAGAGGGATAAGGGTCCTATTCGTGTTCTCTTTTTCTTCTTGTTCTTGTATACCCCTGTAAGTAAAACAAGTCAAGAAAATATAGAAATAATTTGAAATATAATTTATAATTTTCCCTGATGATAGCATGATAGCATTATACTCTTTTCTGGGCAAGATGGTTTTGTTTGGTCTCTGTCGCGCTACAAGATTTGAGGAAATAAATGCCGGGTATGTTCGTAATTATATCTTCCAGAAGAAACAGAATCTTATCTTTGCCTTCTGGCACAATCGTCTTTTTTATATGACATATTTCTTAGCTATGAAATATGTTCGCAGGGGACATAAAGTAGTGGTATTTTCCAGTTACAGCAAGGATGGTGAGATAATGGCTCGTTTGGAAACCTCGCTCGGTGCAGCAGTGGTACGGGGTTCAACCTCTAAAGGAGCGATAGAGGGCTTGATTAATTTATATCGTAAGACACAAAGCGGTTTTTCGCCTGTTATCACACCCGATGGTCCCAGAGGACCAAAATATGAGGTGCAGGATGGTCTATTATTCCTTGCCCAAAAGACATCGTTTCCAGTGATACCTGTTTCTTATACCCCAACCAAATCTTATCGCTTCAACTCCTGGGACAACTTTATGATTCCGCTTCCCTTTAGCCGGGTAAAAGTTATTTATGGTGAGCCCATCGTGGCGAATACCACCCACTCCAGAGAAGAGTTAAGAAAAAAGATAAAAGAGGCGCTGATGAAGATTACTTTTGATTAATCAGCCCTTACGGGCAATTAAATAAATATATTTCCCTATACAGCGAGCAAGTATGCGGGATTAAAAAGGAAATTTATGAGATATTCTTTTCAAAACATCCACCACTTTTTTATCAATCATTCCTCTTTTTGCCTCTTTTTCAAGCACTTTAATCGCCTCTTCTTTAGACAATCTTTTGTGATAAGGTCTGTCTTCTGTCATTGCTGAGAATTTATCTGCAACAGATATAATTCTTGCGCCCGGTGGTATATTTTCCGCATTCACCCCCAGAGGATAGCCATTTCCTCCTATGTTCTCGTGGTGGAACAAAGCCCATTCAGCCAGTTCATCAAAATTAGGGATGGAATTGAGGATAATATAAGAAAAATAAGGATGTCTTTTGATTATAGCATACTCCTGTTTAGTAAGTGCTTCCTGCTTGTCCAGAATTTCATCAGGCACGGATAATTTCCCGAGGTCATGTAACAACGCCGCTACGGTTAATCGCTTCAAGTCATCTCCTGTCCATCTCAATGCTTCTCCTAATTTTACTGCCACATCACTTACCCTGATGCTATGACTTTTAGTATGATGACTTTTATAATCTACAATCTGAGCGAATATATAGGCGACTTCTATGATACTATTAATCGTTATCTTCCGCTGGTCTTCAGGGGCAAATCCTTCAAGAACCTTATCCGTAAATTCCGCTGTTAAATTAACCCAGAATATTTTATGCCTTGTTGCCTCCTGCAATTTCTCCACCAGCATCGGATTAAACCAACTACTGCTATATTGTTTTATCTTATTAATAACAGGTTCAATCTGTTCTAAGATGTCCTTAGACTCATCAATAAGGAGTTCCATCCTATCAGCGAGATGGATTATTTGGCTTAATAAAGGAATTGCATCTTTTATCATGCCGTTTTGGTTGGGACCTGACCAGTGATAATGGTGATAACGAATTATCTCTGCGGTATCTTTAAGCAGGTCAATGCGGCTGAGCATATTGTAGTCTGATTCGCTCTGGCTTTGCGCATAGAGGATATCGCTATAATCAAATTTCATCAAACCCATTCTGTCCGGAGATGAAAAGGTGCCAATATCATGCAATAAGCCCGCATAGAACAGATTGGTCAAATCAGGATGAGACAGTTCCAACTCATTGGCTAAATTCAAGGCGATGATAGTAGTTCTCTGCTGGTGCTGATAAATCCTTTTGCTGAGCAGTTCAAACGCCAGAGATAACGCAAGAATAAATTTCTTTACAAAGACATTCATAATATAGCATAGAGCGTAGAGATTAGAGTTTTCCTCTACGCTATACGCTCTTTGCTCTACGCTTTCATAAATATATTGCTATGACACCAACAAGGACTGCAAAAGCAACCTGAATCTCCTGGTTTTCCCAGAAGACCTGCCATCGCCATCTCTTCTCTATTCTGCGTTCACCCACTGGGTAGGCAATCAATCTTCGCGGTATATAATCAGGAACATTCTTATCGTAATCCGCATACTCTGAGCCGAATTTCTCCAACAATCTGGTGCTTTCTATCTTCCGCTTGGTAGGAATATATACCAGAATAAACGCCACCAATTCAACTAAAAGAATATAATGAATATATGGATTGATGGCAAGAGAATTAAATCCCATAAGAATAATAAAAGAACCTGCATACATAGGGTTTTTGATGTAGCCGTAAGGCCCTGAGGTAGTCAGATTCTTATTCTTTTCCAGATGGCCGGTTGCCCAGATACGAATAATCTCACCGACTATAATCAGACAAAGCCCTATGATAAAATAAGGCAGATAAAAGATACCGTTGGCGGTGTAGGGAAACTTTGGCTCTGATAGATATATCAGAGTCAGGGCTACCAGAGTTACAAACAAAAACCGATAGTTGACTTTCTGTAATCTCTTCTTTAAGTTCATCTTCTTCAGAGCCAGTTAGCCAGCACCCCGAATGCCTGCCCGTCCGGTCAGGCGGGCTTTCGGGGTGCCGGGGTTACTGGCTCTTAACCCTGAGCAAAGCGAATGGGCCACATCGTCGCTAAACTCTGATTCTTACATCCACGACCGAACAACGTTCTTTTTCTGGATAGAGCATTATCGGATTGAGGTCTATTTCTTTTATCTCTGGACAATCATTGAGCAGTTGAGATACCCTGAGCATAATCTCCACCAGTTTGTCCATATCCACAGGTTTTTGTCCCCTCACTCCGGCTAATATCTTAAACCCCTTTATAGAATGTATCATCTCTTCTACTTCAAGCCGTGATAAAGGATTTATTGCAAAGGCAACATCTTTTATCACTTCTACAAATATTCCGCCCAAGCCGAACATTATCAGGTGTCCCAGACTTTCTATATAATTCCCGCCAATGATGACCTCTCTCCCTCCGGTTAAATATTCCTGAATTAGATATCTCGTCCCGATGTCACATCGGGACGGCTTCTTACTGATATTATCAATCACATCTTTAAGTGCTTCTTTGGTGGTGATATTTAGGAAAACCGCTTTTTCCTCTGTTTTATGGATAATCTCTGGGGCATCCACTTTCAAGACGAGAGGGAAGCCCACATAATTCACCGCAGAAGGTATATCCTCCAGCCGCTCCACGAGCACAAATTTAGCACTTGGTATCCTATAGTTATATAATACCGCCAGCGCCTCTCCGAGGGATAAAAACTCTCTGCCTGACTTTTTGGTATCACTGATAATCTTTCTTGTCTCGGCAATATTTACATCATTAAACATTACTTCACTCCGAACTCCCAACTCCGAACTTCTGTATTCGCCGTATCTTGTTAATGCCACCAATGCCTTTGATGCGGTTTCAGGCAGGTCATAAACCGGCACACCGCTTGATTTTATTATTTCCAGAGTCCCTGCCCATTGTTTCTTGTCTGTCATTACGACCGCAAGTAGTGGTTTCTTTGCCTCAGCCGAAATCCGCTTTATCTCTCGCGCCACCCCCTCGCAATCCACAAAGAACGGAGTGATAAAGTTTATTATCACAGAATCCACCTTAGGGTCAGACAGAAGAGATTCAATTGCTATGGCATATTCTTTTGGACCTGCGGTTGCCAGAACATCAACCGGATTACTCACTGTCGCTTCGGGAAACAGATGAGATTTAAGATGTGTTCTGGTTTCCTCTGATAGTTCCGCAATATTTAAGCCGCCCTCAATGCATTCATCGGTGGTGATAATTCCGGGTCCGCCAGTATTGGTAATAATACCCACACTTCTCCCTTGAGGAATGGGTTGTTGGGCAAAGGCAATAGCACACTGGCAGATATCTTCCTGATTATTAAAACTGATGATACCGCATTTCTTAAAAACAGATTCAACTGCGGTATCTGCCTTCATCAGACTGCCTGTATGAGAGGCAACTGCCCGAGCGCCCAACTCGGTTCGCCCTGTCTTTATACCTAAAATCGGTTTAAGCGGAGTTATCCTTTTTGCCACCTCAATAAACTCGTGGGGGTTTGCCAGACTTTCAATATGAAGAATAATTACCCTCGTCTTGTCGTCCCCTGCCCAGTATTGCAGTATCTCAGGAATGGAGACATCAGCCGCATTGCCATTAGAGGCATACATCCTGATGCCGATTCCTAATTCAGATAGACGCTGATTGATAACCTCGCCCACTCCACCGCTCTGTGCTAAAATAGAGATAAAACCCGACTTGATACGGGTATAAGTAAAATTAGCATAGACAGGATTTGATTCTTCAGTATTCATTACACCCTGACAATTAGGACCGCAGATACGGACACCCTGCCTCCTGCCTATCTCAACAACCTGATTCTCAAGAGCAATACCGTCACTACCAATCTCCTTAAAACCGGCGGTATTGATAATAACTGCCTTAACGCCCTTTTTACCACATTCCTCCATAATTTGTGGCACCATCGTATTCTTCACAACAATATGTGCAAGGTCAACATTACCCTGAACTGCAGTAATAGAAGGATATGCCTTGAACCCATTTATCTCTGGGTCTTTAGGGTTGACTGGATAGATGGGTCCCTTAAAACCGATGTCCTTGAGATTCTGGATAATCCGATAACCGATAGTGAGCGGTCTATTTGACGCACCAATAACAGCAATGGATTTAGGAGAAAACAATTTATCTAACATAACTCACGCTTCTCTCAATTATTGCGTTTTGCGTCTTGGGTCTTCCCGACGAATTCTGTCGGGACAACGCATAACGCACAACCCAAGACGCTTAAACACTAATATACCAAAACCAGATTATCTGGCAAGTGAATTATGCAGATTCCCTCACGGGATAAGTTTATCCTGTCCTTATGGTTCCACCATCCTGTCCTTCACAGGATCCCGTCAGAGGGATAAGGAC
>JASEHY010000048.1 GCA_030018555.1 Planctomycetota bacterium | reverse complement strand
CCGTTCCGGGTTCTGCTTCGTATCCTGAGGATGCTCTGCATCCGAAGGGTCGCTCTGAGAACCAGTCATGGTTCGTAGAGTGTACGGGAGAATTACTGCCGGGTATAGTTGGCTGTAACGCATCCGCCCACCCCGATATACATCGGGGGGCGGATGCTAACAGCCACACTAAAAAACACACCAAGATTAGAGAGATATATTTCATCTATCAATACTCTTCTTTGACAGTAGCAACCCTTATCCCTACGGGATCCTGTAAGGACAGGATAAACTTATCCCGTGAGGGATGGTACTATTCTATCACATATTTCTAACAAGGTCAAGAAAACTGCAACCACTCTACGAACCCTGACGCCCGTACGGGCGGAACGGGCAGATAGATTCGTTTTACTCACTACAAGTTCACGCAGATAAACACAGATAAGATAAACACAGAGCCGAAATCCGTGTTAATCTGTGTGTATCTGTGGTTAGTTTTCCTTGACTTCTTTAATAATTGAGTTTATTGTAAAATGATTCCAATGAAAGATTCTTTTATATCAGTCTTCCAAAAAAGGGCTATTCTGGTTAATGTATCTCTCACCTCTCCCTACGGGACAAGTGATAAGGGGCGTGAGAGTGAGAGAATAGATTCTTTTGAGGAATTATCTCAACTATCTTACACAGTCGGTGCTATTGTGGTTGGGAAAGTTGTCCAGAAACGTCCAGCCCCTGACTCTGCCTACTATATCGGCAGGGGTAAAGCCGACGAGATGTCCTATCTAATAAAAGAGAAAAAACCAGACTATATCATCTTTAATAACGACCTCTCACCTGCTCAAGTTAGAAATTTAGAATCGGTATTACAGACTCGTGTTATTGACCGAACAGAACTGATTCTGGCAATCTTTGGAATACATGCGAGAACTAAACAGGCGAAATTGCAACTTGAACTGGCACAATTAGAATACGCTCTTCCTCGTCTAAAGCATCTCTGGAGTCATCTTTCTCGTCTGGCAGGTGGCGTAAGAGGGGCGCGAGGACCGGGCGAGAAACAATTGGAGGTTGACCGCCGATTGGCTTTCAACCGTATCACTAATCTTAAGAAGGAACTGAAAAGGATACAGATAAGACGCAAGCAAGAGGTCTCATCCCGCTCTGATAATTTCACCGTCGCTTTAGTCGGCTATACCAACGCCGGAAAATCCACCTTAATGAATACCATTACTAACTTAAAACAGTTAACCGAAGATAAACTCTTTTCTACCCTTGATACCAAAACCAATATCTGGGAATTAAGTAATGGACAGAGAGTTCTTCTGAGCGACACGGTCGGTTTTATCAGGAATCTTCCCTCTAATCTTCTCTCCTCATTCCATGCGACTTTGGAAGAAGTCCGCCAGGCAGACCTTCTACTGCATATAGTTGATGCCTCATCGCCTGACGCAGAAGAACAGATTTCCGCTGTTAATTCTGTATTAAAGGAAATCCAGTGTGATAATAAAGAGATTATTATTATCCTTAACAAGATTGACCTTGCTGATTCTCTGGAACTACAACTGCTTCAAAGGGAATTCCCAGCCGGCTGTCCTATTTCAGCCCTTAAAAGAACAGGATTACAAGAATTGGAAAACAGAATAGACGATATTATGAGCAGACGACAACGGGAATTGACCGTAAAGATACCGGTAGAAAATGGTCGGCTTATGGCGTATCTCTACGAAAGAGCCGTAATATTGAGCAAATCTTCAGATGATTCTTCCTTTAAGGTAAGGGTCAGACTGGGCTATCGTGATTTACAAAAAGCAAAAGAATTGGGGTTGAAAGTGAGGTAGAATGAAAAACTTTGCTGATAGAGTAATAGAATTAATCAATACTAAAAACACCTGTGTCTGTGTCGGGCTTGACCCCAACCCTGAACTTATCCCTCAGGAGATATCCCGAAAGACACATTCTACGCCTTCTGCCATATTTGAATTCAACAAGTCAATTATAGACATCGTTAAAGATTATGCGGTGGCAGTAAAACCACAATCCGCCTTTTATGAAAGATATCACTCTGAAGGGGTTAAATGCTTTTTTGATACGATAGAATACGCACATAAACAAGGGTTGATTGTTATTGCAGATGTCAAACGCTCTGATATTGCTTCTACTGCTCAGGCATACGCCGAGGCATATCTTGAAAACTCATCCGCTGATTCCATTACCGTCAATCCCTTCCTCGGAGTTGATAGCATAGAGCCATTTACCAAATCCTGCGCTGATAAGGGCAAGGGGCTATTTATACTGCTCAAGACCTCTAATCCGGGCTCTAAAGACTTTCAGGATGTAGTTCTTCAGGATGGACGCAAACTATACGAACTGATTGCCGAAAAGATAAGCATTATTGGAAAAGGGTTTATAGGTACCAAAGGATATTCATCAGTGGGTGCGGTGGTGGGAGCAACATTTCCTGAAGAGGCGAGGATAATAAGAGGACTTCTACCACTGGCTATATTTTTAGTGCCTGGCTATGGCGCTCAAGGCGCTAAAGCAGATGACCTCAGGGATTATTTCAACACCGATGGTGTAGGGGCTATCATCAACGCCAGCAGGAGTATTATTTATGCCTACGAAAACCCCACCAAGAAGAACTGGCAGGACGCTATTCAACAGGCAGTGATAGAAATGAACAACCAGATTAATCAGGTTAGAAAGAACAAGAAGTAGTATTTACCACAAATCACTGTTTCACCATCCTACCCCGCATTATTCATATCCCGATAAATCGGGGCTCCGCTTCGCTGTCTCCCTGCCCCGTTAGAGATAATCTTGTGGGTAACTTTCTCGCGGGACGACCGCCCCGAATATTTCTTATAAAGAGTTCTCTCCCTTCTATCGCTACATTTCAGTAATACACAATATGTTGTGGTGTGAGAGGTGCCACTACTCTATTTGATGTATGATTGAGAACGACGATAAAATAATAAAAATCTAACTGTTTTTATAATAATAAAGATTTTTTCTTGACAGGACGATAATATAGTGTAGGAAGTAGGTAAAAATCCCATAAAGTGGAACAATATCCCATAATAGGGAAGAAGGAATCAAGATGTTTGTCGGTCAATATGCTTATACACTGGACAGTAAAAAGAGATTGGTGATTCCAGCCAAGTTTCGGCTCACCCTATCTGATAAACCTGTCTTAGAAGAGGACTATCATCTTTTTGTTACATTAAAGAGTGAGTCCTATCAAAATGTAGTTACTCATCATCTGGAAATATATCCACCTGAAACCTGGAAAGAATATTTTGAATGGCTTAATGATTTAGCCAAGCAGAGTGAGGAAGCAAGGTGGTATCTCAGAAAAATCTCTTCGGATACCGAGTTGTGTAAGGTTGACCCTCAGTGGCGTATTTTAATTCCGCTTCGCTTGATTAATGGAGCCGAGTTAAAAAGGGATATAATGATTATAGGTGGCGGTAAGCACATTCAGGTCTGGGAAAGAGAGAAATGGAATATGGTTTCTGTGTGGCTTGATAATCAAGCACCAACTTTAGCGAAATATGTTTATAAACCGTAGGTGGTGAACATTATCCCGATGAATATCGGGGAAAGGAGAGCGAGTTATGAATACCTATGGGGATGCTTATGAAAGAGTAAGGACGTTCATTGAATCAGCGGAAAATTTGCCTCGTGATGTTGTTGAATCAAGAGTTAAAGAAATAGAGAATGATATTTATACTCTATTTAATAAATTAGAGAAATTGCATGCGGAGCATCCGGAATTGAAGGAAATAGATTTAAGCGAGGATTTTTATACGCTGGTCAGGATGCTTGAAAGTAAGAGAGTAATTAAGAAATATCCTCTTCTTGCTCGAGCCGTGGCACTTCTCTGATAGCGACTATATACAGATTTCTGTAATCTGTTATCTGAAAACCGTGCATCAACCAGTTTTGATAAAGGAGGTTATTAAATATCTTGGTCCTGAACCGTCTGAAATCGTAGTGGATGGAACTATTGGGTTAGGAGGGCATTCACAGACGTTTTTAGAGAAGACAAACCCACACGGACGGCTTATCGGAATAGACCTTGATAAAGAAACTCTTTGTAAAGCACAAGAAAGATTGAAACTTCTGGATAATACCCTACATCTGTTCTGTGACAATTTTGTAAATACTGGCGCAATATTAGAAGGGTTGGGCTTAAAGACAGCGGATGTTATTTTCCTTGACCTTGGAGTGTCCTCATATCAATTGGATTCAGACATTCGTGGTTTCAGTTTCTTGAGGGATGGTCCTCTGGATATGAGAATGTCTTTGTCCCCTGGGACGCTTAATGCTGGTAAGGTGGTGAATCAATATTCAAGTGAGATGCTTGAAGAAGTTTTCAGAAATTATGGTGAGGAGCGACTTGCCAGACGCATCGCCCGTCAGATAGTTAAACATAGAGAAAAAGAGCCGATAAAAACAACCACTCAATTAGCCCAGATAATAAAAAGGGCTATATTTTCCGGGTGGCAGAGGATTCACCCTGCTACCAGAGTTTTTCAGGCACTGAGAATAGAAGTAAATAAAGAGTTAGATAATCTTAAGGATTTTTTAGCCAGAGTGCCTGAGTGGCTCAGTGCCAATGGTAGAGTAGGAATCATCAGTTTTCATTCGCTTGAAGACCGATTAGTAAAGACTGCGTTCAGGGATTATCATAAAACAGGAATTCTGGAAATAATTACCAGAAAACCCATAACACCTGACAGTGTAGAACGACAAGAAAACCCTCGTTCTCGCAGTGCCAAATTCAGAGTGGCAGTGAGGGTAATCCCGAAAGGGAAAGACATTCTATAAAATTCAAGGAATATCCCGCTCCGATGGACATCGGAGCAGGATCTAACTGGCTGTACTCCCGCCAAGGCGGGATAACAACCAGTAAAAGGAGTGTGTTTATGTATCTAATAAGATTTTATGTTATCATCGGCTTGATTACTTTTCTTGGATTAGTTACCACATGGCAACAGATTCAGACCGTGCGTTATGGCTACCGTATTTCTCAGATAAATAAAGTAAAAGAAAAGGTAGTCAATGAACAACTTTCGCTCAAATTAGAGTTAACCACTCTTAAATCGCCGCAACATCTATTAACCTCTAAATCGTTCCTGACGCTGAAGATGGTTCATCCTGAGGTATTGAATATTGATAACTTTCGTAATAGGATAGTTTCTTATCAGCAAGGGAGTCGTAGTATTGCCTTGACCCCGCCCCGTTAGGTCGTTGCTGTTAGATAACAACTGCAGTGACAGGATTGGCTACTACCCCGTCCCGCCTCGGCGGGATTCGGGACTGAACATATTTATGCTTTCTCATCTCAAGAGAACGAATGTCTTTTTCGGCATCATCGTTATTATATTCATAGTCATCGTTATTCGTCTTGCTTATATTCAGGTCTATCAGCATAACAAATATCGCCAACAACAGATAGCCCAGGCATATCTTAAAGTAGAAACCGAGCCAGAAACAGGGATGCTTCTTGACCGTAACGGCGAAATCTTAGCCATCTCGCGTCTGGTGGATTCAGTCTATGTGGTACCGAAAGATTTATATAACCGTCTGGATGAAATTAAAAAACTCTCGCAGGTGCTCAAAATAGACTCCGGAGAACTTTGTGCAAAGATAATATCTGCGGTAGAAAAGAATAAATTATTCATCTGGGTGAAAAGGAAAATAGATGACAATACCGCACAAAAGATTAAAGACTTGAATATCTCAGGTGTAGGTTTCAGAAAGGAGTATAAGAGATTCTATCCCAGAAACACAATGGCATCTCATCTTCTCGGTTATCGCGGTATTGACAATCAGCCATTGGATGGGATGGAATTGTATGCGGATAAATATCTTAAAGGAGAGCCGGGGTTAGAATACTGGCATCGTGATGGTCGGAGACGGTTATTCACAGCCGGGCTACCCGAAAAACCAGCCAGAAATGGTGATAATGTCTATCTTACCATTGATGTGATGATTCAGCATATCGTAGAAAAGCATCTTCTGGAACTCTATAAAAAATGGAAGCCGTCATCTGCTCAGGTTCTGGCTGTGCATCCTACAACTGGCGAGATACTGGCAATGGCGCAGTTGCCGTCTTTTAACCCGACTGAATACCAGTCTTATCCTCCCGAAATCAGGCGCAATCATATCTTTACTTCTGCCTATGAGCCGGGCTCTACTTTCAAGCCATTCATCGTTACATCTGCATTAAAGTCAGACGCATTTAATATGGATAGCAAACTATTCTGTGAAAACGGTAAATATAAGATAGGAAGAAGAACTATCAGCGACCATAAACCCTATGGCTGGTTAAAATTCCCTGAAGTAGTAGTTCATTCAAGTAATATCGGAATGAGTAAAATCGGTGCAGGCACTCCCAAAGAGGCAATGTATAGTATGATAAAAAGATTTGGATTTGCCAGCCGAACCGCCTCAGGCATTCCTGCCGAACATCCAGGACTGATGACCACTCTGAATAAGTGGACACACTATACAGTAGCATCAGTTTGTATGGGTTATGAAATAAGTGTCAACAGTCTCCAGTTAGTTCTGGCATATTCTGCTTTTGCTAATGGTGGATATTTAGTTGAACCGCAGATGATTAAAGAAGTAGTGGATAGAAATAACAACAGCGCATATAAAATGACCACAACCAAGTTGAACAATCCTGTGATTAGTGGTCAATTACTCGCCCAGATGAATAGCATATTAAGAGATGTTGTAACAAGTGGTACCGGCACCGCTGCTAATCTGAAATCGTTCACAGTGGCAGGAAAGACCGGGACCGCACGCAAATTAAATCCTGATGGTAGATACTCAACTCAGAAATACCGGAGTCTTTTTGTTGGTTATGCACCTGTGGAGAGTCCAGAGATACTCGTTTTGGTCTTTGTTGACGAGCCCAAAGGCGCATATTTCGCCAGTCTTGTCGCAGCGCCTACCGCAGGTGAGATAATAGATGATACCCTGAAATATCTATTACGGCAAGACAGGTCTGGACAAATAGCACGGTCTAAATAAAACAGCGTAGAGCATATAGCCCGTACGGGCTCTACGCTATACGCTCCTTATGGAACTCTCTGAACTCAAACCTATTCTTCTAAAACTGAAAGGCACCAGGTTATACAATTTTCATAATCTTGAGATTAAAGGAATAAGTTATAATAGCAAACAGGTCAAGGAAGGTAACATCTTTGTAGCCATCCCCGGTGCCAGAACAGATGGTAACTATTTTATCCCGGAGGCACTTCAGCGCGGTGCATTAACCATTATCTCTAATAAAAGAGTTAAACTATTTACACCTGTTCCCTGTATCAGGGTTGCTGACCCCAGAATCGCTCTATCTCTCATCAGTAATCACTTCTTCCATCATCCGTCTACAACTCTTAAAGTTATCGGCGTTACTGGCACTAATGGTAAGACCACAACCACTTATCTAATCAGAGCCATTCTGGAGAGGGCAGGTACGAAAGCAGGACTTCTTGGGACGATAGAATATATTATTGGCGAGCGTCAGATACCAGCGCCGGTTACCACACCTGAATCTTACGACTTACAGAACTATCTCTCCGAGATGCTCAAATCCGGTCTCCAGTATGCAGTGATGGAGGTCTCCTCGCATTCTTTAGCCCTCAATCGGGTTCTGGGTATCAATTTCCACCGAGCGGTCTTTACCAACCTCGCCAGAGACCACCTTGATTTCCATAAAACCATTAGTCGTTATAAACAGGTAAAAGGCATCTTATTCCAAAACCTCGCTCCAGACAGTATTGCCATCCTGAATCTGGATGACCCTGTGAGCAAATATTATGCACAAAGAACACCTGCTCAGGTAGTATGGTATCATCTTGCCCCGTCAGAAGTCCTTGCCGCACATTATCAGCGCAGTCGACCTGTCTGCCCCGATGTATATCGGGGCACAGGCAGGCAAAAACCTGCAACTACCATTATTCAGGCAGAGATACAAAAGAGTTCTCTGGAAGGCAATACTATATTACTCAAAACACCGATTGGTGAGACAACTATTCACAGTCCTTTAATCGGCAGACACAATGTCTATAATATCCTTGCCGCTTCTACTACCACAGTAACCCTGGGTATTCCGGTGGACACTATTAAAGAAGGTGTAGAGACAGTAAAAGGAATCAGGGGCCGGCTGGAGAAGGTTGAGGTTCATCTGCCTTATACAGTAATGGTTGACTTTGCCCATACCGAAGATGCACTACGTAGTGTCCTTCGCTCGCTCAAACCATTAGTTAAAGGCAGGATTATTACCGTCTTCGGATGTGGAGGTGACCGAGATAAAGGCAAACGACCACTGATGGGCAAAATAGTCAGTCAATATTCACGCCCTTTCATCATTACCTCAGACAACCCTCGCTCTGAAGACCCCCTCAAGATTATCAAGGACATCAGGAAAGGTATCAGACAAAAAAGCGGATATGAAGTAGAGCCGGACCGCTATAAAGCCATAGAAAAGGCATTAGCACTTGCCAGAAAAGACGACCTTGTGCTGATTGCCGGCAAAGGACACGAAACCTATCAGACCTTCAAGGACACCGTCAAACCCTTTGATGATAGAGAAGTGGTTAGACAGATATTACAATCCTACTAACCCAGATTATTCATACAATACTCAAAATGATGACAAAGTGTTTTAGATGTTCGTGTCTATACCATAAAGTAGCCCAGCACATAACCTTCAACTTGGGTAGCCCAAAGTAGAGGTTATGTGCTGGATTGCCCGCACAATATAACAATTATCTCATGGTCTCCTGCATAATCGTATAGAAATTTATGAATAATGCGGGCTAACGCCTCCCCTACTCCACGACCTTTGCGCCTTTGCGGTAAAAAGGGTTATTTAACAACCCGCGCCAGGGCCCAAACCGCCCGGTCAAGTATATAGCCATCACCACCATCATCCACTACTAACTTTAATTCCTTAACACCGTTAATGTTAAGAATAAGGTCTCTGGGTGATATGCCAGATTTAAGGAGTCCACTTTCATACCTCTTTTGACCATCAAGATAGACTACAAATCTTACAGTTCTGGCGGGAATAGTCAGTGCGTTAGTGATATTATCATCGGCTAACCCTATTCTCGCTATAAACCTCTGGAAAGAGCCATCCAGCGAAAAACTAATCTCGCAATTAGAATGAACCGATAGTCCCTTGAAATATTCCCTCCCCTCCATCAGGATTGGTTGTCTGCCGAACAGAGTCCTATCTTTCTGGTAATGCCACAAGAATATCTCTGGTTCTTCAGCCCCACCCCCAGTAACATATTCTTTCACCTCTACCGGCTCTACATCAGACAGATAAACACATCTGTCGTTCTTAAAGTATATAAAGCATACTGCTGTGTAAGGAATACGATATTGGTTTAAGGGGTCAAGCAACATCTTTCCTTTCCCCCGCCCAGCAGGGCGAGGCTCGCCCCCGAAGGGGGCGGCATCCCG
>JASEHY010000047.1 GCA_030018555.1 Planctomycetota bacterium | reverse complement strand
CTCGGGACCTTTTCGGGGTGAAATCAAACGCCCCGCTGATGGGAAACATCCCACAAAGATTGCTTTTATCCAGTGTGTCGGCTCAAGAGACCCAGGAATCGGACACGGCTACTGCTCCAGCGTTTGTTGTATGTATGCGACCAAGCAGGCAATTGTGGCTAAGGAACATAATAAAGATATTCAACCAACAATTTTCTTCATAGACCTGAGAACATTCGGCAAAGGATTTGAAAGATATGTGCAACGGGCAAAGGACAAATACGGCATCAACTACAAAAGATGTATGCTCTCCGGTGTTAAGGAAACAGCCCAGACTAAAAACCTGATGGTGGACTATGTAGATGCTGAAGGCATAATTCAGGAAGAAGAATTTGAGATGGTAGTTCTTTCGGTGGGGCTGGAATCTTCGGCATCGGCTATAGAATTGAGTAAACGGCTCGGTCTACAACTTAATCATTATAATTTCTGTCAGACAAATACTTTCTCTCCGAACCGGACCAATTTACCCGGTGTATTTGTAGCGGGTGTTTTCCAGAGTCCCAAAGATATACCGGAAACAGTCATTCAAGGCAGTTCGGCGGCTGGAAGTGTTGCCGAATTAATAAATGAAGCCCGTGGTTCCGAGACCCGGCAGAAGACCTATCCTGAAGAATTTGAGGTCAAGGATAATGAGCCGCGCATCGGCGTCTTCGTCTGTCATTGCGGGATAAATATTGCCTCCACGGTAGATGTCAAAAAGGTTGTAGAATATGTTTCAGAATTCCCCAATGTGGTTTGGAGTGAAGATGTGCTTTATGCCTGCAGCCAGGATTGTCAGGAGAATATAAAGAAGAAGATAAAGGAGTTGAATCTAAATCGTGTGGTGGTTGCTTCCTGTACCCCGCGCACTCATGAGCCGCTTTTTCAGGAAACCATCCGGGAAGTGGGTATGAACAGGCATCTTTTTGAGATGGCAAATATTCGTGAGCAGTGTTCCTGGGTGCATAGCAAATCTCCTTCGCTTGCCACTCAGAAAGCCAAAGTATTAGTAGCAATGGCAATCGCCAAGTCAAGATTGCTTGAGCCGTTTCATCCGGCGCATACAGCCGTAACACCTAAAGCATTGATTATCGGTGGTGGATTGGCAGGTATGACATCTGCATTATCTCTGGCTAATCAGGGCTTTGCCGTCGCTTTAGTAGAAAAAGGAGAACTCGGTGGTAATTTGCGGCATCTTTATTATACATTAAGCGGGGAAAACATTCAGCCCATTCTTAAGGGGCTTATTACACAAATTGGAAACCATCCTCTGGTTAAGGTCTATAAGAACTCTGAAGTAAAAGAGGTGCAGGGTTATGTCGGGAATTTTGTAACCACTTTAACTACCGAAGAGAAAATTGAGCATGGTGTAATAATAGTTGCGACGGGTGGCGAGGAGTATAAACCCACAGAATATCTCTACGGCTCAGATGACCGCATCCTTACCCAGCGGGAATTGGAAGAGATGATAGCCACTAAGACCGTGGAACTTAAGCCCAATACTTCGGTTGTGATGATTCAGTGTGTTGGCTCAAGAGAGGAAAGGCACTTATACTGCAGTCGTGTCTGCTGTAGTACCGCAATCAAGAATGCACTTAAACTCAAAGAATTAGAGCCAACAGTAAATATTTATATTTTGTATCGCGATATATTGACATATGCTTTTCAGGAAGATTATTATAGAAAAGCAAGAGAATCCGGCATTATCTTTATCAGATTTGAACCGGAAAGTGAACCCGAAGTGAAAAGAGAGCAAGACGGGAAACTTATGGTAACTGTTTCCGATACACTTCTAAGAGAAAGAATAGTGCTTAAGCCGGATAGGATTGTTTTGAGCACTGGGATTTTACCTGCCTCAGGCAATAAGAAGATAAGTGAGGCACTAAAAGTTCCGCTTGATGAGGACGGATTTTTCTTAGAAGCCCATGTGAAACTCAGACCGGTAGATTTTGCTAATGAAGGCGTTTTCCTTTGCGGATTGGCTCATTCACCTAAATCCATTGATGAAACGATTTCTCAGGCAATGGCAGTAGTGGGACGAGTCGGCAGGATTCTATCCCGTGATTACCTTGAAGTAGAAGGAGTCAGCGCGGTGATAGACCCTGATAAATGCGCCGTTTGTCTAACCTGTTTGCGGGTTTGTCCGTATGATGCCCCTTATATTAATGAAAAAGGGGAAGCAGAAATCAAGACCATCAAATGTCAGGGGTGTGGTATCTGCGCTGGAGAATGTCCAGCCAAAGCTATTCAGGTCCAGCAATTTCAGGACGAACAGATTATTGCAATGATTGACAATTTCTTAGTTACAAAGAATTAGGAGCATTAACTATGGAACCAATGGATACAACCCTTGAGATATTAAGCGATAAAGCCAGCCACCGTCCTGCCGAAGCGGAGTTTGAACCTGAAATTCTGGCGTTTTGTTGTCACTATTGTGCCTTTGCAGCCGCTGACTTGGCTGGTGTTATGAGATTGTCTTATCCGCCTAATATAAAGATTATCCGGATTCCTTGTACGGGGAAATTGGATGTCCTGTATCTACTAAAGGCATTTGAGAAAGGAGCAGATGGTATTATTGTTGCCGGTTGTGAGGAAGGTTCCTGTCACTTTCAGAGAGGAAATCTCATCGCCAAAAAACGAGTGGTATATGCCAAGAAATTGTTGCAGAGCATCGGCATAGAGGATAGCCGTCTGGAGATGTTTAATCTTTCGTCAGCAATGGGCGGTAGGTTTGCCCAGATTGCCTCTGAGATGACCGAACAGATAAAAAGGATCGGTCCGAGTATTTTAAGGTCAAATAAACTTTAAGCCCTATTAGAATCGTTTATAATTACAACCAGTGAGAACTTTGTATATTTCTAACGGGGGAGAATAAAATGATTGTTGCAGAACAAAAACCAATAGCCGAAATCATCAGTATAGCATTCAAGCATAAAAGTATCCTGGTAGTTGGATGCGGAACCTGTGTCACGGTATGTTTTGCTGGTGGCGAAAAAGAGGGTAAAACATTGTCTTCTCTGCTTCGGATGAAAGCTCAGATGGAACAAAAACTATTAGAGATTGAAGAACTGACAGTGGAACGGCAATGTGACCACGAATTTATAGAAAAGATTGTTCCATTAGCGGGAAAGGTGGAAGCAATTCTCTCGTTAGCTTGTGGTGCCGGCGCTCAACTTATTGCCGAGAAATTCCCCGATAAGATTGTTTATCCCGGTCTAAATACGACTTTTCTCGGGATAACCGAGAAGCAAGGGATTTGGAAGGAAAGATGTTTAGGATGCGGCACCTGTCTGCTTGATAAAACAGGCGGTATCTGTCCGATTGCCAGATGTGCTAAGAATTTGCTCAACGGTCCCTGCGGTGGTTCACAAGAAGGAAAATGCGAGGTCAATCCTGAGACTGATTGTGCCTGGCAATTAATCTACGAACGACTTAAAAAACTGGGACAATCGGAGTGCCTTGAAGAAATTATTCCGGTCAAGGATTGGTCTACCAGCCGAGATGGTGGACCAAGAAAAGTAATTCGTGATGACCTGACATTATGAAAACCGATAGCAATTTAGAAAAGGTTTTAGCAAGTGGTGAATTTGCTGTAACCGCCGAATTAGGTCCGCCCCGAGGGGCTGACCCCGAAGATATTCACAAGAAAGCCAAACTTCTGGGCGATTGTGCGGATGCCATTAATATCACAGATAACCAGACCGCCATTGTCCGGATGTCCAGTATTGCAGCCGGTATACTTCTGAAACAACGCGGACTTGACCCGGTCATCCAGATAGTTACTCGGGATAGAAATCGCATTGCCATACAGAGTGATGTCCTGGGAGCTGCGGCTCATGGTATCAACAATGTATTATGCCTATCAGGCGACCATCAGAAATTCGGTGACCATCCAACCTCAAAGAATGTTTTTGATATTGACTCTATTCAATTGATTCAGATGCTAAAAAAGATGCGTGATGAAAAGAAGTTTATGAGTGGCGCAGATATTGATGTCGCCCCCCGTCTTTTCATCGGTGCTGCCGAGAATCCGTTTGCTGACCCTTTTGAATTTAGAGTCATCCGTCTATCAAAAAAGATATCTGCAGGAACAGATTTCATCCAGACACAAGCTGTTTTTGATGTAGAGAAATTTGAAGAATGGATGAAATTGGTCCGCAAGAAAGAACTGCATAAAAAAACCCATATTTTAGCAGGAGTCATACCTATAAAATCCGCTAAAATGGCTAAATATATGAAAGAAAATGTAGCCGGCTTAAGAATACCCGATGAGATTGTCAGTCGTATGGAAAAGGCAAAGGATGTAAAAGAGGAGGGAATAAAAATATGTACGGAGACAATTGAAAGAGTAAGAAAAATTGAAGGCGTGCAGGGCATACACATAATGGCTGTTGCCTGGGAAAGCATCGTGCCAAAGATTGTGGAGAGAGTGGGCTTACTCCCAAGACCACCTATTAGAAAGGAGGATTCTAATGCCAACGAAAGCAAAAATCCTAATGGTTGATGACGACTCTGATTTTGTTGAGGCAACCAAGATAATGTTAGAAAACAAATCTTATCAGGTAGTTACCGCGTGCAATGGTCAAGAGGGCCTGGAAAAAGTTGAGCGGGAAAAACCGGATTTAATTATTCTGGATGTAATGATGCCCAAGAAGCACGGATTTGAAATGTGTAAGGAACTTAAAAGTAATCCCAAATATGTTCAAATACCTGTGCTGTTACTAACCGCGGTGGGGCAAAATATTCCTACGAGCACTTACACGGTAGAAATGGGATTACATACGGAAGCGGATGATTATGCGGAAAAACCCATTGAGATTGATGTTCTGGTCGCCCGCGTAGAAGAACTGCTTCATCGTCAAAACCACACTAACTAACTCCCTCGCCTCGGCGGGGCAGGTATGTTTGAATAGAATGTTAAATAATTTCTCAAAGACATTACAAGGATTAGAAACTTCTCCTTATCCTAAGGAACCAGCCATTGGAGAAGCAGAATTAATCGCCCGAATTAACTGGCTGATTCGTCTGAGATGGATTGCGGTAGTGGGCGTTCTATTTATTATCTGGCTCACTCATAATGTCCTTGACCTTAACCTTCCCATCCTGTCACTTACCCTGATTGCGATTTTTCTGGCATTATATAATTTCTGCTTTTGGTTTTATGCCAGATACTTTATGTTCAAGAAAACATCTGCCGTTTTAGTAAAAATCGCCGGCAGAATGGTTGACTTCCAGATTTTTCTGGACCTGCTTAGTTTGACACTATTACTTCATTTCTCAGGTGGAGTAGAGAATCCATTCATATTTTATTTCATCTTCCATATGATTATTGCCAGCATTCTCTTGTCTGCCAGAGCAAGTTATTTTCAAGCCACCATCGCTACTATCCTTTTTGTTCTTCTGGTCACTCTTGAATACAATGATATCATTCCTCATTATTGCCTGACCCGATATATCGGAGCGGACCTCCATAAGAATAAATTATACATTATGGGCATTTCCGGCGTTTTTATTACCACTATCTATTTATCAGTTTTTATGGCAACATCCATTTCCAAAAAACTGCGTGAGAAAGAAAGATTATTGCACGAAGCCAATAATGATCTGAAGGACCAGGACCGGTTAAAATCCGAGTATGTTCTAAGGGTCGCCCATGACCTCAAATCTGACCTGGCAACAGTGCAAAGTTGTCTAAAAGTGGTTATTGAAGGGATGGTAGGCAAGGTCAACGAAAAACAATTTGATATGATTCAACGAGCTGAACGACGAACTTTTAATCTCATTCATTTTGTCAAGGACCTCTTAAACCTTTCTCGGATAAAAGCCCGACGGGATGTTCAGATAACGTCATTTTCGCTCCAAGAGCTAATTAGTGAGGCAATTGAAACTACGCACATCAGGCCTGATAGCAAAAATATCACTCTGCAGATAAATATACCGCCTTCTCTTCCTATGGTGAATGCCGATAAGACCAACCTTGAACACCTCTTTATTAATCTGATTATCAATGCAGTTAAATATACACCACAAAAAGGTAGAGTTCAGATTGAAGCCGAAGAGGAAGGCAATCAAATTCTGGTAAAGATTTCTGACACAGGTATAGGTATACCTGCCTCTGACATACCCAAAATATTTGATGAATTCTACCGAGCAGAAAATGCTCAGTCTGTGGAAAAAGATGGAACAGGGCTGGGATTAGCCATTGTAAAGTATATTGTCCAGATACACGGCGGTAAAATATGGGTGGAAAGTGAGGAAGGGAAGGGGAGTTGTTTTAGTTTTACTCTGCCTAAAGCACCGGCTGGTATGAACAAGCGATTATTTATTCGAGATCAGCCAGAGCATACGCCTCCCGTAAGGGACAGTAGCAACGCATCCCGTGAGGGATATTAAGCCAGACAGATTCCCATTTTGTCTTTGTTAACCATTATTTTGACCACCTAAAAATTGATGAAGCACCTCTAATTTTTTAAGAATTATCTTCATTAGATACTAACGGTGTAAGATAGAACTTAAATAATGCTACGGTCAAGACTGCGATACTGGATGGCTTCGGAGATGTGTTCCGGCTGGATATGCTCGGAGTGTTCTATGTCGGAAATAGTTCTTGCTACTTTAAGAATTCTCGTGTAAGCCCTTGCCGAAAGCCCTAATTCGTCTATCGCTTGTTTTAATAACGCATCAGATGATTCATCAATCTTACAATACTTTTTTATCTGTCTGTTATTCATCCGGCTGTTGGTCAGCCCAGCACCCGTACGGGTGCTGGGGTCATCCTTAAATCTCTGCGCCTGAATCTTCCGTGCCTCAATAACCTGTTTTTTCATCTCGGTTGATGATGTGCCTTCTCGCTTATTAACTAAATCACGATAAGCAATAGATGGGACTTCAATATGAATATCTATTCTATCAAGTAGGGGACCTGAGATTTTGGAACGGTATTTCTGTATCTGATAAGGTGTGCAGTGGCATTCCTTTTTATTGTCTCCATAAAACCCGCAGGGACAGGGATTCATTGCCGCAATCAAGACAAATTTGGCAGGATAAGTTACTGATGCCGCGGCTCGTCCAATAGTAATTGTTCCTTCTTCTAATGGTTGTCGTAAGCCCTCTAAAAGATTGCGGTGGAATTCAGGTAGTTCATCAAGGAAAAGAATACCATTATGCGATAAACTAATTTCACCTGGCCGCGGGAATGCCCCGCCTCCCAATAATCCCGGTTCTGAGAGGGTATGGTGTGGTGAGCGGAAAGGTCTGGTAACAATAAGCGCCTGTCCCGGTGGCAATAATCCGCTGATACTGTGGATGCGAGTGGTTTCCAGTGCCTCCTGAAGTGTAAGGTCAGGCAGGATGGTAGGAATCCTTCGGGTGAGCATAGTCTTTCCTGACCCGGGCGGGCCTATCATCAGGACATTATGACCGCCTGCTGAAGCAACGGTTAAGGCACGTTTTACATACTCATTGCCCTTGACCTCTGAGAAATCAATATCATAATCTGTCTGTTGTGAATATACTTCATTTATATCAGTCTCAAGTGGTCTAATCTGTATTTTATTATTAAGAAAACCAACTGCCTCTATCAGATTTTTTATTCCTATAACTTCCAAACCCTCAACAACAGACGCTTCAGTGGCATTCTCTGCGGGAAGGATTATTCCTTTGATACCTTTTTCTTTACAGAGCATTGCCATTGAAAGCACACCCTTTACCGGTCTGATATTACTATTCAGTGCCAATTCACCGATGACAGCATAATCTTTAAGTGAATTATGATTAATCACTTCTACGGAAGCAAGTATGCCGAGGGCAATTGGCAAATCATAAATAGGTCCTTCTTTTTTTATATCAGCCGGCGCCAGATTGATTGTTACTTTACTTTGAGACGGGAACTTATAATTGGCGTTAGAAAAGGCGGTGCGAATACGGGAGATGCTCTCTTTCACCGCTGTATCAGGTAGTCCGACCAGGGTGATATTAGGCATATGTCCCCGTCTGATATCAACCTCTATCTCTAATGGATATGCCTCTATGCCTTTTACCGCAGTGCTGATGACCTTGCTTAGCATAATTAATCGTATGGGATTTCAAAGTTCCCCCTCACCCTAACCCTCTCCCCATTGGGGAGAGAGGAGGTTGAGGGGGTTAAGTTCATATTAATATTTACCCACTTGGTCGTAAGATAGATGAGGCAGATTTGCTTGTTGCCGGGCATGTTCAATGGTCATTGCCACCAGATTGCCGGAAGCATCCACATCTATATAGATATTCTCATTTATCTCTTTAGTCTGGGCAACTTTCTGCTCGGAGAATTCTACTAAAGCAGTGTCGGTATCGGGAAAATATTTAATCTTCATTTTGCTCCTCCCCTAAAATCCCTGTCAAAGAAAGCATTGTGAACGGTCTCGCCATCAGGCAGTAATATTACCCGTAACATTTTGTCTTCTTCTTTTATCCATCTTCATTTCTTGATTCTACCATCTTTCTGAACTTCCGTGTGAGATGGATTCTTGATGGTGTCCTCAAGCCACTCGTTTTTTATCTGGGCACGGTCAGGTCTTTGCCTGACATAAAGGAAATATTGAGTGAACTTCATCGTAATGTATATTCCTATAAAACAGATGGTTAAAAGTCAAGAAAACAGCCACTTTCCCAAATTAGGGACTGTCCCAATGCCGTTACGCAATCGGTAATCCTCTAATCCCTGTGTGTCCCACGACCCACGGTCTTACCCTTTCTTCTGATTAAATTCTTGTCTTTCTTTATTTGCTCTTACAAATAGTTCCTTAACTTCTTTGCTTCCCAGTAGAATGATAATTAGACCAAGAAAACATATTGTAACAAGACAAGATAAAGTCATTTCTACAATTATTTCTAAATCAATGGGACGTTCTACACTTAGTTCATCATAAATAATAACGATGAGAATGAATATCATAATTAACCATGAGAAAATCTTCAATGCTATTCTTGACCAAGGTCTAAGTGTAATAAATTGAACACCGGCAAATATCATAATAATGGTTAGTACCATTGAAGAGATAACTAATAGTCTGGCTTCATAATCCCTCAGGAAGACAATTTCTCCACAAAGCAATATAGACGCTAAAATAATAAATACACATCCGATTGAAGTGATTAATTTGGGTTTCTTGATGAGTGCAGTGGTTGCCTCGCTCTCACTATTTTGTTCCGGTAGCACTGATGCAACGGTTCCCTTGGGGATATTGAAGAAAATATCCTTGATTGTTTTGCTTCGTAATATTGAAATGAAAAGGAGGAATGAACTACTTACAGAGTTTCATATAGATAATGTAACATCTATTAGATTTTTAATGGTCGATCACATGCATGGAAGAATGAACGGAGCAATCGAGGGTTCTTCTTAATTTTGCCCAGGCATGAGACAGCCTTTCGTTTGAGTTGGTCCAAATAATTAGGACAAAAGTTTGCCAG
>JASEHY010000046.1 GCA_030018555.1 Planctomycetota bacterium | reverse complement strand
CGCTTCCGCTTCCCGCCTTTGGCGAGGCTCGCCCTTCGGGGCGGCGGCGGAGCGGGCAATGACACTTTTTAGACACCCTGATATATGGCTAAAAAACCCTCAAAATCGTCTCTAATTGGGCAAAAAGATGCCTGACTTTTTAGATAGGTTGTTTAGAATCGGAAAAGAATGCCATAGGAAAAGCCCTTGAAGTCAGCATCTAATTCTTCCCATGAGCCAGCCCATGCTGAATCCCTTTGGTCTTCTCCTTTGGTGCGAAAGATGTTGGCTCTATATCCACCTTGGATATAGAACTCCTTCGCTAATTCATAACTCAAATTTATCTCATAATTCAATCCGCTACCGGTAGCGATAATGTGTTCTTTTTTCTCATAGATTGTATCAGGATATCTTTTACCACGATATTCTGCTCGTAGAGACGGTGTATATCCTGCACCAGCAGATAATAAGACATTTTCTAAAATATAGGATTCGCCCTTTATACCTATTTCCAATCCATTATATAAAAGGTTATAGGTATTCCATTTGTAAGAGGGTATTGCTATATAAGTAGGCACATAATCGGATACTACAATTATGGGGTCAATGTAATTTGCCGAGATTTTGGTATAATTATAAGACAACACCAGATTTAATTCATACGGTTCGTCTCTGTCTGTCTGTCGGTAATTAAACGAGAGAGAAATGTGGTCAGTATTTCCCTGACTAATTGAGTACGAAAGGTGGCTGACGACTCCGTTACCATCCCAGTCTGTGTCACGGATAGTGCCTTTTTTTATCCTGCCAGTGCCTAATGCGATATTCAGAAGAAAAGGAGAATCAGGCTCTTCTGGTCTGATAGAAAATAGAAGTTGGGTGATATTGCTATCAATTGGGTGCTTTAATTCCCATGTATTATTAGCATTAGGTGGACCGCCGTGCATTCTAAAATCGCCTTCGGTCTGCCACTGGGTTAGAGAGAATCCATAGTATGGCAGTTTGAGTCCCGCAGAGCGGGACGAATTACTGCCAACTATACTGGGCTGTAACTCACGGAGTTTATCCTGTAAGGGTTCTAACAGCCCAGTATAATTATGAGCGGATAGTCTCGCCTCGCTCAAGCGCCCGCTCCGCCTCCCGCCTTTGGCGAGGCTCGCCCTTCGGGGCGGCGGCGGAGACGAGGCGAGAGAGCGGAGCGGGGAGGTTGTTTCATCGCTTATTAATAATCTGTAATCCCGATATTCATCGGGATAACTCGCTGTAACGACCAAAGGTCTAACAGCGAGTAATAGGGGAGTGAATATCAGTAAGGTCAGAAAGATGATAATATGGAATTTTCCGCCAAACCCCGAATGCTTTCGGGGTCTGGCGGACAAAGTCATTGTCATAACTCCAACGAGACGACGGCATATAGCCCTTCAAAGCCCAGTCTGGTAAAGATATATTGACCTCTTTTTGACTCTATGCCGAATTTAGTTATCTTATAACCGCCACCAAAATGGAGTCTGGGAATGATATTATATCTAATTTCTGTAGATATATCAGACCATTTTACTCCAACATCAAAACTCTTCAGTTTCATATAGGTGGCAGAGGACTCTAATATTAGATTTCCCGATTCCGATAGGACTCCCTGGACGCGTAAGCCAACGACAGGGAATGGGAAGCCAAAGGAATCTTCTGCAACGGCGCCGGTATTATTTGAGGTCATTTTTCCATTGATATGTAGATATTTGATGCCTAAAAGGAGTCCAATCTCGGGGATAGCCGGGACAATTGTTGAGGTAACTTCTTCGGTTGGCGAGACAAACTCGGTTAAAAAAGATGTCATAGTAATATCTAACTGGGTCTTAATGGTCTCGCTTGTTTCAAATGTTTTACCTGCGAAAGAGAGCTTTTTAGTAATCATTTTTTTGCCTTCATAACTTGCGGATGTATATGAAATAATATATCTACTCAAGCCCAGTAGATTTGCCTTGCCCGCAATCTCAGGAACGATAGAGGAATCAGTAATCCCTAAAGTGTCCTTCAGGTCTATGTAAGTGCCTGCTGATGTTCCTTCATTCATTTGTATTTTGCCGGTTATTGAACTATCCCAGCCCAATCCCTTGAGGCGAATGAAGGTTTCAGCATTTCCCTCAGTGCTGTTAAGAGAACTAATGATAAGTGCTATTATTAAAATCCAGATACTATTCTTCATAACTGTTCTCCTTACTGACTGTTATCCCGCCTTGGCGGGAGTACAGCCAGTTATCCTGTCCCGCTAAAGCGGGATGGGATATTCCTTTATTCTTTATGGCGCCGTACGCGCCATGGCGTCTCCGGCGCCATAGGATGTCTTTTTCTAAACAATATAATAATATAAATTTATGTCAATAAAATGATAAGGAAAATAGAGACTGTTGTAAATCTCTTTTCTAACGGGGTGAATGCTATTCGTGTTTATTCTTTTCTCGTTCTGAACCACTCGCCTCGTCTCCCCGATAAATATCGGGGAGCGGGGAGGAGGCGGGGGCAAATATCTCAAAGACGGGTTGAAGGGCAGGTCTTATCGGGACTATCTGTAAAATGAGCCGCCAGGTAGCAATCTTCTCCACAGGACGAACCTCTCTAATACTCGGCAGAAATATAGCAGAGATAATAAGTCTTAATGAACCTGAAATCAGGAATAGAATCTGTAATGATGATGCCAGCGGGATAGTAAGATGGAGTAGCATCAGATTTTGTGGGAGATGATGGGAGAGATAGCCACCGAAAATAGCACCTATAAATCCACCTATGCTATTGAATAGGGTATTATAGGCGACACATCTTGCCCTTTTGGGCGGTGAGACCGCATCAAAGATAAAGTTGCTTGCGGCAAGACTGAACCCACCCCAGATTAGACCTGCAAAGACCTGAACAATAAGTATCCAGTAAAAATCAGACGATATAAGCCAGACTATCGGAACAAATGGTATTAGATAGCCACAGAGAGTGAGTATTTTCTTATTGCCGTATCGGTCGCATAATTTCCCCCAATAGCGCATCGTACAAAACTGAGCAAGAACAGTCATACCATTGGCTATGGTAAATTGGATATATGAGAAATTCAGGTCACGAAGCATATATACAGCAAAGAATGGTCCGGCAATCATCACGACCATATTTATCAGTGCGAGATAGAGAACAAATCTGCCGAAGTTTGACTGGGGCGAGCGTCTGACGAAATCCCAGAGTGTGAACCTGTCTTCAGGACGCATCTGATATTTTGGCTCTTCCATCAGGTTCATATAGTATGTGGATATGGCTCGTGAGATGAGTGCCAGAGTAAAGATTATTGCAAAGCCGAGCCATTCATTTGTCGGCTTGAACCACTGGAGGATGAAACCTGCGATTAATAATGTTCCATAAGAAAATACATTAGCCATACGATTGCGTTTAGCAAAATATACCCCGCGTTTATCCGCCTCCACCAGGTCACCGATGAGACTGGTCCAGGGCGCACTGGAAAAATGACCGGCAAATACACAAAACATATAACAGAGCACCAGAAGAATAGGACCTGATTGGGGAAAGATAAATGGCACAATAAAAATAGGTAGCCACGAAAAAGTATGGATGGTGGCAGCCGGGATAATCAAATTCTTTCTTACCTTAACTTTATCCAGCATCCCTGCGGAGAGAAGTTGAGAGAATGAGCCAAATAGAGATGGTAAGGCAGAAAGAAGTCCTATAAGGAAGGTGTTTGCCTTGAGGAATATGGCGAATGGCGGGATGAAACTATCGCCGAAACTGCCCATTGATGCTCCGGCACAGCCATCAATAATCGCATACTTGAGACTCTTTTTTCTTCCGTTATTCTCATCAGCCATAGGTGTTTTCTCAGAGGTGGAAGTAGCAACCCTTACAGGGTAAACTTATCACGTGAGGGAAAAAAGCGTTCCCTGCGAGAACCAATTCCTAATTAACGTGCATATTTTAACAATGTCGCTCTTCTCTTTGCCACTTCGGCATCCGGATGCTCTGGATACCACTCAGCAAACTCCCTGAATTCTTTGATTGCCTTCTCCTTCTCACCGACTTTTGCTAAACAATCTGCCCTTTTGAACTTGGCGGAAGGGTATCTTGTATCTGCTGGGAAGGTGTCCATAAATTTTGTATATGTGTCTATTGCTTTGCTCTCACGGAATGTCCAGGAATATACATCAGCAATATACCAGAGATAGTCAGGAGCCCAGGTTTTGTGAACGTTGTCCAAGACATATCTCTCCGCTGTTCCTAAACCCCAATTAGTTAAGAGAAGAATAGGAAGTGCAATTATTAGCACTATCACCAACAGAATGATTAGTTTAATTATTTTTATCATATTTACTCCGTTAGAGATAGGAAACGCTTCAGACGATTTTTAAGATAGCGTTTTCCCATCCCAGATTTTAAGTATTTTTCTCTTGTGCGAGCATCTTGTTCATTAATACATACTTCATAATATATCAATTCATATGCGTAGAACATATACACTTAATCTCTAACGGGGTTCACTTTCCCTTGAACTGTGGTGGTCTTTTTTCCAGGAATGCCTTTAAGCCCTCCTGAGCATCATCTGAGGTAATGAGGATGCGGAATAGTTTTGCTTCTAATTTCAGTGCCTCGCTGAAAGGAGTCTCCAGACCATTATTAACCACCTCAATAATTGCTCTGGTAGAAAGGGGGCTTTTAGATATTATTTTTCTGGCAAGTTCATAAGCCGAAGAGAGCAATCTGTCTTTAGGATATATTGCATTGACCAAGCCAATACGATGTGCCTCCTGTGCGGTTATGGCTTCTCCTGTGAGAAGTAGTTCCATTGCTTTACCTTTTCCAATAAGACGGGGTAATCTTTGAGTCCCGCCATAGCCCGGCATAATGCCGAGAGAGGTCTCTGGCTGACCGAGTTTGGTACCTTCAGAGGCAATTCTAAGAGTGCATGCCATTGCTAATTCACAACCACCGCCTAAGGCGAAACCGTTGATAGCAGCGATAACGGGCTTGCCTAAATTCTCAATCCTGTTAAACAAATCCTGACCTTTTAACATCTTCTCCTCAGCAGAATTAGATGTTAATTGTGATAATTCATCCACATCGGCACCTGCCACAAATGCCCTATCACCACTGCCGGTGATGATTACTGTCCAGATATTATCGTCTGTTTTGATTTTACCAAAGATATCAAATAACTCATTGATAGTTTCATCATTAAGTGCATTAAGTTTATTCGGACGGTTGATAGTAACAATCGCTATCCGCTCCTTTTCCTCGTATAATATATTTTTATATGGCATATTTTCCCTCCTATTTAATGTTCAAGGTGTTTAAGAGGTTCAAAGGGTTTAAGGTGTTTTATTTCTCTTGAACTTCTTGAACATTGAACTATTTGAACTTAGTGTCCTTTATAAACCGGTCTTCTTTTCTGTATGATTGAAGTAAGCCCCTCATAGGCATCTCTGGTGGAGAATATCTCAGTAAGACTTATAAGTTCTCTCTTAAGTCCTTCTTCTAAACTGAGAGTAGTTCCTTCATCAATTATTTTATCAGATAGTCTCAGAGCAATCGGTGCCTTATAAGAAACCTTTTTGGCTATCTGGACTTCAAATTCATCTTTACTATTCAGCAATTTGCCGCTAAGTAGATCATCAATCTTATCATCGTTAAACATACTTTTAATCTTCTCGGTACGGGCTGATGATATTATGGTCTTGAGAAGCCGTGCTTTCGGGTCCGGGGTTATTGACAATTCTTTAATATAGTTATTTATATTGGCGACAGATACAGATTCAGCCAGTCCAAATTCATTAGCCATTTTGGCATTAATGACCTCGCCTGTGAAGACAAGATATTTAGCAAGCGATTTGCCAATAAGTCTGGGTAGCCGTTGCGTTCCGCCCAAACCCGGATAGATGCCGATACCTGTTTCAGGGAAACCTATACCTGCCCTTTCCGTCATCAGGATAATATCACAGGCAAGAGCAAGTTCTGCCCCGCCACCCAGAGCAATCCCATCTAATTTCGCAACAACTAATTTGGGACTTTTATCTATCCGCCGCAATAAATCCTGTCCATTTATAGTAAATTCTACTATCTCATTCAATTTATTCGTCTCTATTTTCTTGATAAAGAACCCTATATCAGCGCCTGCAACAAAGGCCTTACCTTTACCTTCAATAACAATCATTTTTACATTCTTGTCTGCTTCTGCCTTCTGAAATGCTGAATCTAACTGGTTGATAACATCTTCGTTAAGGGCATTTAATGCCTCAGGTCTATTTATGGTTATCGTAGCGATATTATCTCTGATATTCAAATCAACCATGCTGAAGAGCCAGGGCTTATTTGACTGGCTGACTAATACGGCTGGTACTGGTAGATTATATTTCTTGCAGATATTCTTAACCATATTTTGAGATTTGTCCATTCCTATTTTGTTCATTAACTCAAAAGGTCCAAGTGTCCAGAGTAATCCAATCTTGGCGCCACGGTCAACATCTTCAATACTTGCAACACTTTCATCAACTAATTGCCCGGCAACCAGAAATATTACAGATAGTAATCTGTTACCAATTATCTCTATTTTTGACTCATCAATAGAACCACTCAAATCCCACTTGTTTTTACTCTCAAATTGTTCTCTTAATCTTTTAGTCGTGGCATAGAAACTTCCTAACTCTTTTCCCAGAGTCTCAGTAGAATGATAAGCGATAGGGATTCCGGTAACATTCATCAGAAGAAAAGGTCCCATTCCGATACCGAATGTTCGCTTGGCTGCCTCATCAATTGTAGCGGTATTTGCTATCCCTTCTTCTAATATTCTCGCTGACTCATTAAGCCATGGGACAAAGAACCTGTTGACAGCAAAGCCGGGCGAATCCTTTACCAGTATTGCGGTTTTACCGGTGCGGGTGGCGAAATCATCTGCCCGCTCAAGTGTCTCTGCTGTAGTTGAACTTATGGGGATAATTTCTAATAACCTATTCTTGGCAGGATGATAAAAATAATGCAGTCCGATAAACCTAGCGGCTCTGCTCGTCTCTTGAGCAAGTTCTGAAACCTTAAAGGAAGAAGTATTGGATGCAAATATGGTCTTGGGCAGACAAATCTTATCCAGCGATTGAAACAAAGATGTCTTAACCTTCTTGTCCTCAAAGATTGCTTCAATCACAAAATCTGCATCCTTTACATCATCAAGGTTAATCGTTCCTTTAATGTTACTCAGGGTCTGTTGAGCCCTTTCTGCGGTGAACACCTTTTTCTGGACTCCCTCATCCAGAAGGGTCTTGATATTATTTAATCCTTTCTCTACGAATTCCTGTTTAACATCAACCATAACGACACTGATATTTTCCTGAGCGATTTTCTGGGCAATACCGCAGCCCATAGTGCCGGCACCGACTACGCCGATTTTGGTAAAACTCATAGTTACCCCCTATAGAGTTACAAGTTATATGTTACAGGTTACAAGTTTAAGATTTATAGCGAAATTTCTCGCCTTTAATAGATGTCCGGCTCAAGTAATTAATCAAACCCTTTAGCATAGAAGATATTTCCGTAACTACTTTTAATGCTGATTCAAATTCTGGCTTGTCTACATACTTACGATTAAGTGCAATGCGAAGTTGTGTTCTTACCTCACCGGATGACCCTTTGGCAATGAAAAGAAATTGTATAAATTCAGTGTTTGAACCTCGCTCAAACCCTTCAGCAATATTTGATGGTATGGAAATCACTGCTCGGCGTATCTGTTCTGTTAGCGCCCTATCTCTACTGAACGCTCCTTTTATCGTTGAGTCATAAACCATATCCACTAATTCCATCCCCTTTTGCCATACCTCCAAATCCTCAAATTGCTTTACTGTCATATTTAACCTCCCGTGCCATTGATTTATACCTTGTAACTTCTAACCTGTAACTTGTAACTTTATTCTTGGAACGCCTCCACAATCACCGCCATTCCCTGTCCGCCACCGATACACGCAGAAGCCATACCATATCGCTTGCCTAATCGTCTTAACTTGTAAAGTAGCGTCATTGTCAGGCGCGTGCCTGTGGCGGCATACGGATGTCCATAGGCAATGGCACCGCCATCAATATTGGTCTTGTTTCTATCAAGTCCTAACTCTCGTTCAACTGCAATATATTGGGCGGCAAATGCCTCATTGATTTCCACTAAATCTATCTCAGCAAGTTTTAAGCCCGCAATCTGCATCGCTAACTGGCAGGAAGGCACAGGTCCAATTCCCATAATATGTGGCTCAACACCAGAGGCAGCAGAGGCAACTAATCTGCCCAGGGGCTTAAGATTATGGTCTTGAGCCCTTAATGCACTTGATAGCACCATTGCCGAAGCACCATCAACGATACCGCAGGAATTTGCCGCGGTCTGAACCCCATCTTTATGATAAACCGATGGTAATGAAGCAATCTTCTCCAATTTCGTATCAGGACGCGGATGTTCATCATGACTGACATGCTCCACACCTTTAGGCAATTTTACATAACGTGGTTTGAGATTATCTCTCTCTAAAGTGCAATTTGTTACCGGCACAATCTCTTCCTTCAGATAACCGTTTTTTATTGCCAGCCCTGCTCGTTGCTGGGAGAGGATAGCGAAAGAATCCGCCTCCTGTTTAGTAATCTTATATTTCTTGGCGAGGTTCTCGGCGGTCAAGCCCATCGGACAATCACAGGAGGTATCCAGAAATGCCTCCCAGAGGTAATCAACGAAATTAGGTCTGCCGAGTGGGAATCCCATCCTGCCGCCGAAAGCGGCAATCGGCACCTGTGTGAGGTTTTCAGACCCGCCTGCAAGCACGAAATCCGCCTTGCCAAAATATATCTGCTCAGCGCCCTGAGCAATGGCTTCAAAAGAACTGGAACAGATTCGCTGGACTAAATGGCATGGAGTTGAAATAGGGGCTCCTGCATAAAGCCCGATATGACGCGGAAAGAAAAAGGCATCGCCGCTTGACGCACCCACATTGGCGAAGATAACCGACTCTATATTATCTGGCTTGATACCTGCCTGCTGGATGGCGGCACGGGAGGCAATCACGCCCAGTTCTATAGCCCCGACACCGGAAAACGAGCCGGTGAAGCGACCGAAAGGTGTGCGTTTACCGGAAAGAAACACAATTCCTTCATATCTCGCGCCATATCCCTTTTCCTTATCCTTGAACCCTTTTACCGCTGGTGGAACAATATATTTTTTATCCATACTTTTCTCCTATTCTGTTTTTATAATAATAAAATATTATTTATTATCAAGACCAGTTAGAGATAGGTCGTGGCGCTCCCGAAAGATTTTGGGACCACGACCGTAATACCTTACTTTTGTCCTACTTATAGTCCCTGTGGGATACTAATCACACTAATCCTAAAAGAATAAATAATATCAATATATCTCTAACGGGTCAAGAAAAATAGCCATTCACCCCGTTAGAAATGACAGTTACCGAACGAGTAAAAAACATTCAATTGTTTCATCCCTAACGGGATAATTTATTAATATAAGAGCCTATCCGAATATCAAGTTTT
>JASEHY010000045.1 GCA_030018555.1 Planctomycetota bacterium | reverse complement strand
ATGAGTTTACCCTGTCCTTCACAGGATGGTGGCTACCAAGTAAAACGAAGGGTGTCATTCGTGTTCTCTTCTCTAATTCTTAGTGTCTTGGAAACCGCCAAGAGCCCCCAGATGTGATTCTATACAAAGTGGCAATCCCTCAAGGTCATAACCACCTTCAAGCACGCTCACTACTCTACCTTGTGCGTATTCATTAGCCACTGTCAGTACCATCTTTGTTAGTTTACCGTAGTCTTCTATTTCCAATCCCATTCCGCCCAGCGGGTCATTCTTGTAACCGTCAAATCCAGCCGAGATAAAGATAAATTCGGGCTGGAATGCTCTAACCGGACCAGAAAGCATCGTAGAAAAAGTATCTAAATATTCTTCACTTGCCCGCCTGAGGCTGGTCTGACCCGCCTCCGCGGGTCTGCCTCCGGCACCGAAAATATATCCGCTCAACGGGATATTAACAGTGAACCCTTTGCCCCTGCCTTCTCCCTTCTCCATTTCTGAGCCGGTGCCGGGATAATAGGGATAGCGATGCAAGGAACAGAAAAGCACTGTTTCATCATCGTAAAATGCTTCCTGTGTGCCGTTGCCGTGATGAAGGTCCCAATCAATAATAGCAACCTTCTTGATATGATAACGTTTCTGTGTATAGCGTGCCGCAATGGCAACATTATTAAAAAGACAGAACCCCATCCCGTGATTTGGTCTGGCGTGATGTCCGGGTGGTCTCACTAAACACAGGGCATTACTAAATTGCGGATTGCGGAGCCGCAGAGAAGTCCCCCGCCGAAGGCGAGGCTCTCGCCTCGTCTCCGCCCTCGCCTCGCTCAAGCGAGAGCGGAGCGGGGAGGCGGAGCGGGCGCCCTGTTGGGCGGCGATTATTTCGGGGCGAATTGCGAATTTCTGATTTTCCTGATTTACCTCCATTATTTTATCAACAGCCGTTAAAAGCCCGCCTGCCGCATAAAGTGCCACTTCATAGGAGTGTGATGATACTGGTGTATCAGGGTCAAGATAGCCACCGCCTTCTTCAGCCATTCTTTTGACCGACTCAATATAATTCTTGTTATGGACATAGGCGATTTCATCAACATCCGTCGGGCGCGGTTCTAACCAGATTGCTTTTTTATCCCAGTTCTTTTTCTTCAGATAAGAAACAGTTAATTCCAGGCGCCTGCTATTTTCAGGATGTGGTCCTGTATCGTGCTTAAGATAAATATCCGAATAAACTATATAGGTTGTCATAAGTACCTAAAACTGAAGAACTAAAGAACTGAAAAACCTGTTCTTTCGTTCTTTCGTCCTTTCGTTCTTCAGTTCTTTAGTTGTTACTTTGTGTCTTTGTGCCTTCGTGGCAGAAGTTACCCCTGACGGAAATAAACATCACCACAAGAAGATTTAGTAAAGCAATCAGAATGCAGGTCTTTTCTACCCCGAATACAGGTATAAAGATGATACCAGTAAATATCGCACCCAACCCTGCACCTAAATGGTCAAAACTATCTATAAATCCAGCAGTCCTGCCCAGCGAGATACCACCACCGATAGATATCTTGCTTATTACCGGATACGCCATGCCAGTAAGCACCCCAATAACAATAATGGAAAGAAATAGCACGGAGCGGGAAATAAGTTCTATCTGAATTTGTGGAATAATAGACAAAATATAAGGCAACACAAGAGAGAATAATAATAAAATAGAGTGGATTGTTAGTAGGGGCGTCCGTACGGACGCCCCTGCTGACTTCTGGTCGGATAGAGTAATTATCAATCTGTTGCTCACAAATCCGCCAAGAGCCAGTCCCGCCATAAATAATGCGACCATAAAACCTATTTCCCGATAGAGATATCCAAAGATATTCTGGAAAGATATGATGATTATTATTTCCAGAGAGAGCCCTGAAAAACCGATGATGAAAATAGGAAACAGGGTATTAAATTTCAGATGGGTTGAGCCAAGTGTCTGTGTGAGTTTAAGATAAATAAGCCGAATAACCAGGAATGTCAGCAGAATAATAACAACCCACCTGAACTGTATCTTTGAAATGCTCTGAAAGAAATTCCCTGTCCTGCCTGCGGTTCTGGTAATGGCGTCCCAGAGTATCAGATTAAAAAGGTAAGTTACCGGCTGGAGGTCGGTATTGAGATAGCGTTCCTTTCTCTCTTTCAACGTAGATTCGGTGAGTTTTATATGCCACTCCGGAAGCATTATCTCAAATGAAGCGGGCGAAATAAAATATTTTGACTCTATACCAACGGATTGGTATCTCTGATGAAGAGTATTTATATCAAAAGTAACTGTATCCGGCTCATCACTGGCAAAGAAGTATGCGTTAGTGCCAGGGGTAACCAGCACATATCTAAAGACAGAAGATAGCGTATCATAGACAGAACCAGTATAATTACCCACTGCCTCGCTGAAATAGTTCACTGCCGATGAACATCTGGTGGTCACCACCCCGCCGGGATTCAGTCGCTCTTTTACCTCCTTAAAGAAGTCAACGGTATAGAAACGGTTTATCATCGCGGTTGAAGGGTCAGGTAGATTTATGATAATTAAGTCATATTTCCGGCTGGTCTCTTTGATAAAACGTCTGCCATCATTGTAATGAATCTCTAACCGCGGGTCTGATTTAATAATCCTGATGTCTTCTGGCGGTAAATACTCCTGCAAGACCTCTATAACCTTGGGGTCAAGTTGCACATAAGAAAGCCGTTTTATCGGATAGACCAGCAGGATTTCCTTTATCAGACCTTCTATACCACCGCCGATGATGAGAACCTCCGAAGGCGATGGATGCTGGGTCAGAAAGAGATGTGCAAGAGGCGCATAAGTGTACTCATCAGGAAATGACGAGACAAACTTGCCGTTTTCTACCAGACTGTATTGTCCCCTCATCCTGCCAATTGCAATATTCCCATATTTAGAATCAGTTGATTTTAATAATTCTATCTCCTTACCCGCAACGGACTGCCATCTTTTAAGAATAGATTTCTCCTCTAACGATGTGGTAAGTTCTGTCGTAGCGATAAGGTTTAAGAGAAATAGAACTAAAAATGTTATCAATGATTTGGTTGGTGATAAAAATAATGTCCGGGTGTCTTTTTGTAGGATTGCTCTAATGGGTTTTATAGGTGCAAAGAGATAGACGAGAAAGGCAATAAATAATGAAATAAAGTTTGAGACAAAGAGAATCTCAAATACCGAGAATCGTTCCACCAGATAGAAGGTGAATAAAACTCCGCCGATTAAACTGCCCACCGCCTCCCAGATATATACCCAGCCGATTTGACTCGCTCCATCAGTTTTAAGAGATAACCCTTTTAAGACCGCATATGCCTTACAGGCAATCGGGAATGCAACTCCGATGATAATACTGAACGGCATCACTAATAAAAAACTCGATCCTAACGCCGTAAAAAAGGCGATGTGCTGACCTAATGGGATATCCAACAGAAGTCTGACAGTCCTTATGCAATAAAACTGAAAAGGTAGAATAAGAGCAATCAATAATAATAAACCTACCAGAATCAAAGCCGGGTATTCAATCCTGTCCGTAATAAATGAAACAATAAAAGCCCCTATAGTGATACCGAATAGCCATGCGGCAAAGATAATCCCTACACAGAGTTCATTACCGAAAAATATAATTAATAATTCCCTCAAACAAAAGGTCTGGACAATAATAGCGATAAAACCGAGATAGATAAAGGCAGCAATCAAGATAATATTCTTTAGACTGTTTTTCATATTTATATAAAACTTGCCACCAAGACACAAAGGCACAAAGAATTCTTAGAGTTTCTAACAAAACCTATTCCCCTCCCTTGATGGGAGGGGTTAGGGGAGGGTGATTACCTTGCTCCCCCTCACCCTACCCTCTCCCACAAGGAGAGAGGGAATACTTATCATAATAGTTTTGTTAGAGTCTCTTAGTGTCTTGGTGTCTTTGTGGCAGAAGATATTTCCCCGAATGCTTTCGGGGGACTCCACAGCCGGGCGGTATAGAAATATCTGCCACCACCAATTTCCCCAGATATTTTCTTGCGGTTTTATTAAGAAACCCCTTCTTAGGAAACCCAAAGGTTACAGTCACTTTTGCCCTTATGGCTGTATCAAACACTCTACCAGTATCGGTATCAATGCCTGATGGTATATCCACCGCTACTACAGGAATATTAAGAGAGTTTATCATCTCAATAAATCCCTCCAGCGGCTCCTGTATCTGTCTTTGCAGACCGATTCCAAATATTGCATCAATAATAATATCAGACTCTTGTAGAATCCGCAAGAGTTTATTCCACTGTTTCTTAACCCCGTTAGAAGTCCGTTCCGCCCCTGGTGGAACGGCAGTCGCCTCTGGCGACTTACTTCTAACGGGGTCAACGGTTGCCTGCCTGTGCCCCGATATACATCGGGGCAGACAGGTCTTTGATAAAAGTAGCCATGGTGCTTCCAGAATTGGGATTTTAAGTCGGCGGACAATATTAATATTTATATCTGTTTCGTAACTGCGCGATTTCTTTGGGATTTGCCGCCCAACCTTATTGGGCGAGCCTCCCGCCCCGCAGGGCGAGGCTCGCATAAGGCGGCGCCCATTCTGGGCGGGGGATTTCTGATTTGGGATTTCCTGTCTGGTGTCATAGTATGGTCATTATACTACCACATTGATGTTGGTCAAGAATTTCAATCTGTGTTTCTCTGTGGTTACTGGCTGGCTTTTTTACATCGTTCCAATCTTTCAAGAAACATTCGTTCATTGGGATATTGTTTGAGCGCCTCATGGCAGGTCTTTTCGCATTCTGCTATCTGCCCATTAACCAGATACGCTTCAGATAGAGTGTCAAGATACTCTTTTTCAGCCGTTAGTTCAACCGCACGTAGGGCATACTTCAGACCACTTTCCGGATTGTAGCCCGATGTCCCTTTCACAGCGGTAACCATTCCCCAGGCAACAGCGTTTAACTTCCCGGCAAACATTCGGCGAATCCGGGGATAGGAGGGATACTGTTGTAATAGTTTCTCATATTGCTGAATCTGTTCCCCATCACTTTTTTCACGCAGTGATTCTGTCAATTCAGTCAAGGCACGAGATGCAGAGACATTCGTATGGATATCAATCTTATCTCTATTCTCGCGGAACCATTTCCGCCACTCGTTCTGGTCATAACGTTTCTCAGGAGACAAATCATATCCCACAAAGCCCGAAATAGTATTCTGGATATTCTGGTCATAATTATAAGTCGTATCAACCGTAGGGAAAGAGAGGGTCTCTATCAGGATTTCCACGCCGTCAAGTGTACAAAGTTGGGCGAGGGCATAACCTGCGGCACGTTGGAGATAGACATTCGTAGATTTGCTGGCACGTCGAAGCGGTTCTATCCCCTTTGCCTCTCCGATACTGCCAATACCTTCCGCGGCAACGACACGAACGGTGACCGACGGGTCATTCTCAAGTATCTTTACAAGCAATGGGAAAGGATTCTCATTATCCCTGACCTTGCGAACCAGAAAAGTGGCAACCCTGCGGACATCCTCTGATTTATCTTTAAGTGCCAGTTCCCGTGCCAGCGGTAATGCCGACACCGAGCCGAACGTGGAGAGAGAGCGCAATGCAAATCTTTTCACCTGCGATGACCTCTCTGTCTTTAGCACCTCTATCAGGGCATCCTCTGCCGTCTTCATCCAGCCCCTCCTGAAATGTATTGTGTCTAAAGGAGGGGCTGGGTTCATTCCCCATTGCCCAAAATTGTCAGCCATCAGAATCCGCACTTCTTCATCCTCTGCCTTCAGAAGCCGTATCAGATACGGAACTTCTTCGGCGGTTATCTTATTCTGCACAAACAGGTAGTGAATACATTCCATAACATCACGGTTAAATTGCCGATGGGTAGAATCGTTAAGTGCCGCAACCAGAAAGGGAATTATTTCCCTGCTGGCATCTGTAATTCTACCAATAGATTGAAACCTGATAAAAGTATCTGGGTTTTGTAACAACTCAATATCCTTTCTATACGATGATTCGGTAACTACTTTGGGCAGGATAAAAGGGCGATAGGGCGGTAATGGATTAGTCACCCTGCCGATGACATCGCCGTCTTTCCATTTAATCTGTGAAATCTGTGGCATAATATCAAGGTGAATCGCGTTGCCATAGTTGTGTCGCTCGGAGTTATTTTGACGATTTGCGACTCTGTAATCATCTTCTCCGCCGAGGTCAAGCAGTATCGCCCTGGGCCAGGTAAAAGGTTGGTCGGGCCAGACTCCGCCAAAACTGTCCCAGAGACCGGGCTTTGTCTCGTCCAGGAGATAAGTATCATTGCCCTTATAATCAATCATCACGGCGAGAGCGAAGGGCTTACGAGCGCTTGCGTATGAAGACCCTTTTGACTTATAGACATCGTTACCGTCATAGTCTATCAGGAAACTAACCGAGCGGTCACCGGCAGTAGCGCCACTGAGCGACCCGCCTTCATAAATATCATCTCCAGATTTATCAATCAGAATTGCATTAGTAAGATGAACCGTACCGCCCTGGCTTCCGCCTAAATACTGGTCGTTGCCAGCCGCATCAAAGAGGACACCCAAAGACATAAGGTAACTACCGCCCTGACTGAAGGCACCTCCAGAACGATAGACATCATCTCCCGACGCGTCTAAGAGCATCCCAACACCGCCGTAGGCGGTCAGTTTCTTTTCCCAGGGCCAATGTCTGAAAGAAACCGCACCGCCCTGACCGAATCCGGACAGGTCTCCGACCGGTTGCTTCTTTCCCGGAATTGCCAGTTCGTAGCGGTCATTGCCTTTGAGGTCTGATAATAAGCCGATGCCAAGTGTCATTCCAGCCCCCTGACCGAGCGTGGAACTCTCGTAGAGGTCGCAACCGTCATCATCAAGAAGGATGCCCAGTCCAAACATTCCAGCACCCTGACAAAAAGTATGCGCATCATAGACATCATCACCACTTCTATCCCAGAGGATACCGACGCCCATTATTCCTGCGCCCTGTGAAAAGTGTTTCGCAACATACTTATCACTACCTTCAAGGTCAACAAGAAGCCCGACACCGAGAAAACCGAATCCCTGGACATAGGAGGAATCTGTTGTGTACTCGTCGTTACCTGAGTGGTCAATGCAAATAGTCACTGGGGTGGAAAGCGACCTTGTTCCGCCCGCGTTGTTGGAGTATGTGTCGTCTCCGCCGAGGTCAATCAGAAGCGCCACATCATCACTATGCAGGTCGTTTCCAAATCCGGCGATTACTACCGAACCTACTTCTGTTTGTAAGTGAAAGGTCTCTTCTGCTTTTGATTTATCCAGAAAGAAATCCTCAACCTTGTAGTTCTTCGTAGCATCTGCGTATTTCTGAATTGCGTCAGATAGAATCTTTGCGGCAGAGAAGATATACTCGTAGTTAACGCGTCTGGCTCTTTCAATAAAAAGGAAGTGTGAGTCAACATTGCCGGTTACTGAGGGCATCTTCGTACCATCAGGAAGGAGGAAATAACCCGGATTTTCGCTGAAGAACTTCAGGTCGTCTTCTGTCAGATTCTCACGACCTTGTTTAATAAGGTCTGTCGCTGTTAAGAAAGATAGATATAAAAGGAAGAGTTCTCTCTGGTAATTGTCCGTGAAACCAAACCTGGACAATTCTGCTATAAGGTATGCGAAGGGTCTATCCCGATTGCCATCGGGACAGACAGATTGGAATTTGGATATTGGGATTTGGAATTTATTTATACTGGTGCCTCTAAGGATTTCCAGCGCATCTATTGTTACGCCCCTACGGGACTGTGGCGCCAACGGCGCCATCCCGTCAGGGACGCCGATACCTGCGTAGCGATGCTGACTGATAATTCTTTCTGCGGTGTCCTCTGCCCATCTTGGGAGATAAAGAGGCCGATTGGAAACATAATCAATGATAGGGAATCTGCAGGCGAAGCGATACAACCCTTCATGACCACGCGGAAGGGAGAGATTGCGGACATCAAATCCAATCCTTTTCGCTGCATAGTCAAGCGGATTACCGAGGACAGCATTTTTCTTCAGAGGAACTGGCTTGGCATTCCCGACGAAGTTATCTTGTGCATCATATCTGGCCACGCGATGGGGTGACAGACAGGATATAATCAAACACAGGGCGACAAGTAACAAATTCCGCATAAAAAGTCCTCCTTACTCTCTTCAGTTAAAAATGAAACCACTCTACGAACCCTGCCGCCTTTGGCGAGCCTCCCGCCATTAGGGCGAGGTTCGCCTGCTCGCCTCGCCTTCGCTACGGCGAAGCGGGCGGGCGACGCCCTTCGGGGCGGGATGCCCGTACAGCTTGCCCGTATGGGGGCGGAACGGGCAGATTAACACAGATAAACACGGATGAAGAAAAATTCTATTTATTTCTGTGTTTATCCGTGTTTATCTGTGTGTATCTGTGGTTATGGAGTCTTCTTGCCAACTTACTTCAGGATTTCGCCATAAGTCTCCGGTCTTCTGTCACGATAGAACTGCCAGTTGTCACGAACCTCTCTGATAAGGTCAAGGTCAAGGTCTGCAATCAGGACCTCATCTTTCGTGCGGCTTGCCATAGCAATAATCTTTCCGCGAGGGTCAGCAAAATAACTCGTCCCATAAAATTCTCCTGTATTCCAGTATTCTCTACCGACCCTGTTAACGGCACCTACAAAATATTGATTAAATGCTGCGATGGCGCTCATCTCTAATTTCCAGATATGTTCCGAAAGCCCACTGACTGTGGCATTGGGGTTAAAGACAATCCGGGCGCCCTTCAGTCCGAGGATTCGTGGTCCTTCCACAAAATGGCGGTCATAACAGAGGGTTATACCGATAGTGGCGAATTTAGTCTGGAATACCGGATAGCCCAGATTGCCCGGACGGAAATAGTATTTTTCCCAGAAGCCCGGATAACAGTGCGGAATATGGTTCTTTCGGTATTTGCCCAGATATTTACCATCTGCATCTATTACCACAGCGGTATTGTAGTATTCGCCGGTCTGCTCCTCCTCAAATATACAGGCGATAATGACCATCCGATGTTTTTTAGCAACCTGACGCATAAGAGTAGTGGTCGGTCCCTGAGGCGCCTTTTCAGATAGTTGATACCAGCGGGGATTCTGTTCCGCCGCAAAATATGGCCCATAGAATATCTCCTGCAGACACAATACCTTGACCTTTTTATCTGCAGATTGTTTGATGAATTTAAGGTGTTTATCAATCATCGCCTTTTTAATCTCTTCGTTAGAATATTGAGGTCCTTTGACATTGGATGCCTGAATCAATCCACAACGTACAGTGTTAGTCATATCTGGTTTCCTTTCTAAGTAACTAAACAACTAAAGAACTAAAGGACTAAAGAACAATTAGTATTTAGCGCGTTTTTTATCGGGACGGACATACGAACTAAACGCCTTCAGTTGCTTGCCTAATTTTTCGCCCTCTTTAATGATATTATCGAAATCCTGCTGGGTAACATACTGGTCGTTGAGAGCCAGGTCAAAACAGGCAACTGATTCTGTTAATGAAGTTAGAGAAATATTCAGGAAATGGCTGAAATCCAAATCCGAATATCGCTCG
>JASEHY010000044.1 GCA_030018555.1 Planctomycetota bacterium | reverse complement strand
CCGTCGTCCAAGAAGGTAACAGGCACAATGGTCGTTATAGATACTGTTATCTTTCCCGCCACTCCAAAGGTATTAATAAACATTCCTCTGGTGCATTTTGCTATGGTAACCAACCAGCCCGATATAGTCCTAAAATCTATCAGGTTTGAGCAGACTGGTACCATCAAGGACGAAGAGATAAAATCAATCCGGCTCTATTTAGATAATGGTGATGAAGTTTTTGATGGCACTAAGGATGTCTTATTATCTTCTTCGGTCTTAAAGGACAACATCTGTGAGTTTACGGTAGACCAGCCAATCATAAGTCAACCACAATCGTTCTTTATAGTAATAGATATTATTCCTGTGCCAGAAGATAAGACGGTTTCGTTCTTATTTACAGAGGGTTCTTTTGTTAGTACAGATATTCTCGGGGTAATTGGTAATTTTCCGTTTTCTACTGCGGTATTAACCGTAAAAGGACTTGATAGTGAGGAGAAGAAGCCGGAAGTAGTTCTGCCAGAGGTTAAGAAGCCTGAGCCAACTACTCCTGAAAAAATAGAAATTCCCGAAGCCGTAAAGGATATAATGGCTGAATTAGAGAAGGAAAAGAGCATTAAGATGCAGGAGAATGAATTTATAGCCCAGAAATATTATGAGATGGCGTTAAAGTTATTCAAGGAGTTTAATTACAATCAGGCGAGAGATATGGTTACAAAGGCGCTGGAAATGAACCCTTATCATAAAGAAGCAGGGAAACTATTACAGGAAATACAGTTAATATTAGGTTCTCGTTCTGAGGAAATTAAGGTGATAAAGGAATTTTTGCAGAACCAGTTAGCAGTTAAAATACAGGAAACGGAGCTAGTGGTGAGGAATCATTATCTGCAAGGTGAGAAGTTGTTTGGGGCTAAGAAATATCGTGAGGCGCAGTTGGAATATGAAGCGGTGGTGAACAAATTGAAATGGCTGCCGTATGAGGTCGGACTCAAGGACTATTTAGTCAAGGCACAGGAGCGGCTTAAAGAGATAGACGGTTTGATAATTCGCCAGGAAGAGGAATCGATGAGAAAGCGTCGGGAAGCAGCAGCACGGATAGCCCAGGAAGAAGAAATAAAAAGGCAAAAAGAATATAGTGAAAAAATAAGAGCATTATTTAAGGATGCGTTAATCTTTTTTGAGCAGAAACGTTTTCAGGAAACAGAACGACTAACAGATACAATCCTGGAATTAGCACCGCATTTTACATCGGCAAAGGAGTTAAGGAAAGAGGCAATTAGAGCAAGGCATTATGAGGTGTCGGCGAAATATGTTAAACTTCGCTCAGAACGCTTCAAGGCGTTGTATGATGAACTCAAAGAAACACTGATTCCCTACGCGGATGATAAACCTGTGCGATATGACCGTGAGGTATGGGAGATAGCCAGTAAGAGAAGCCCGTTAGGCACGGTAAAGGGTAAGGCAGAAGAAGACCCTGATATCGTGGAAATAAAGAGAAAACTCAAAACCATCAAGCACGACTTTAAGTTAGAAGGACAGGACTCGCTCTATGATGTAATGGATTTAATCCAGTATCAATATAAGATAGCAATAGTATATGCAGCGGATGTAAAGCAGGAAGGCATCCCCAATGAGAAGAAACAGATTTCATTAATAGGGTTACCATTAGAGATAGGATTAAAGAATCTCCTGGAGTTATATAAATTGACTTATGTATTTGACAGGGAGATAAAATGTCTGAAAATAACGAAGATGGGCGCCTTAGAGGAGGATTTTGAATGGCGGGTGCATAATGTGGACGATTTAGTCAGACCTGTGCCTGAGTTTCCAGGACCAAATATAGAAATATCGTTAACGCCTGGGGGAACTAAGGGATGGGAACCGCCTCCTGTGGACTTGCCGCCCGTAGGGGTGATGACTATGGAAGAGTTAATGGAACTGATAAAGAAGAATACAGGCAAAGACCGCAAAGGGCAAAACACCTGGGATGTCGAGGGAGCGAGTATAAAGAAGATAGGAGACAGTAACAAGATGATGATAGTGCATACCCCTACGGTGCAGGATGAGGTAGTAGAATTTTTACAGATACTTCGTTCATTCAGGAGTGCGATGATATACATAGAGGCAACCTTTATAACGACGAGTGATGATTTATTAGAGGATTTAGGGATACAGTGGCGTAATATTCCGCGAGTTGGGTTAGAGCCGACGCCGCCTGGAATACCCGGTCAGCCGAACCCAACTGCGGGAATACTGCCCGGTGGCAATAGAGATATAAGATTCAGAAGCGCATACAGTTTCAGAGATACAAATAATGTAGTAGAGACTGCATTACCGCCGAGTGCGATAGGTGGATTGGGATTACAATTTGCGACATTAGGCAAACCGCGGACGAATATGCTCTTGACCGCATTAGAGAGGACAGGCAAAGGGACAATAATAGATTCACCCAAGATAACCGCATTAAATGGACAGAGAGTAAATGTATCGTTCATACGGCAGAGGCAGTATATACAGGATGGTGACATACAGTCAGGTGCGATAGCATATGAGCCGGTGATAAATACATTCTCAACAGGAGTGGTCTTAGATGTAAAACCTGTAATGAGTTATGACAGGAAATTTATAACGATACATATCTTTCCTACCATTTTAGAGTTAATAGGTTTAAGAGAAATTACATTACAGTATCGTGCTGACCCACCGGGAGTTATCATTCAATTACAAAGTGAGATTACTATAGAATTGCCCTGGTTGAGATTACAGAGATGCCGAACGAGTGCAGTTGTGCCTGATGGAGGCGCCCTTGTATTAGGTGGGATGAAAACAATTTATGATAGAGATATTACCGCTTCTACTCCTCTTGTTGATAAAATTCCTGTTATTGCCACATTTTTCAGGCGAAAAGTTCGCTCTGAAGAGAGACGATATCAAATTATTGTAATTAGAGCAAAAATCGTGGAACTACCAGAGATTGAAGAAGAGTTAAGATAGACCCCGTTAGAAAGTTAGTTAATAAGTTGATAAGGCACTACTTATCAACTTAATTTGGAATGTGAGTGCCTTAAAAGCCATTTTTTTTGACATAGACGATACTTTATACTCCACCTCACTTTTTGCTTCTCGTGCCAGATACAACTCCATAAAAGCAATGATTTCTCTCGGGCTTAATCTCCCGGAAAAGATTCTTCTTAAAGAATTAGAGGAAGCCATAAAAGAATTCTCGTCTAATTACGAGCATCACTTTGATAAATTATTACTACGTATTCCTAAACGCTCTTATGAGGGAATAAATCCTTCAATGCTCGTTGCAGCCGCAGTTATTGCTTATCATGAAACAAAATCACGCGAATTGTTGCCCTTTTCTGATGTTCCCCCGGTGCTTGAGACGTTATCTAACACAGACCTCATCAGAGGCGTGATTACTGATGGCTTGGCAATTAAGCAATCTGAAAAACTGATTCGTTTGAAGTTATATCACCTTTTTACACCACGAGCGATATTTATTTCGGACGAAATAGGTATCAGTAAACCAAATATCAAACTTTATCAAAGGGTTTGTAACGAACTTAATCTTCCACCTGATGAGGTGATGTATGTGGGTGACAATTCCATCAATGATATTGACCCGGCAAAAACTGTGGGGATGATAACAGTATTAAGTCGTAGAGTGAGAAAACACCATCTTCGTCAGGGCAGATTAAAGCCAGATTATCAGATTGATAACTTCCGTCAACTTCTTAAAATAGTCTCTCGGATGCAGTAGATTTCTTTAATATTCAGATGACTAATATCGTCCTCAAAACAGAAAACCTCTGCAGGCATTTCGGCAAATTCGTTGCTGTCCATGACCTTTCTTTAGAAATTTATAGCGGTGATATTTATGGCTTCATCGGCCTTAATGGCGCAGGAAAAACCACCACCATTAGAATGCTTTTACATCTCCTTAAACCAGACTCTGGTAAAATATACTTCTATGGTAAAGACCTGAATAAATACCGTATAGAAATAATGAGATATATTGGTGGCTTAGTGGAGATTCCCGCTTTTTATCCGTATCTATCAGGATGGGATAATCTCGCACTATTTGCGCATTTACGAGGGACAACCAAACCCTTTATTTGCTCTGCAGTGCAGAATCTATTAGAGTCAGTGGGATTAAAAGGGCGTAGCAAAGATAAAGTTAGCACCTATTCTATGGGTATGCGTCAACGTCTCGGCATTGCAATTGCTTTATTACCTGCATTCTTACTTCGCAGAGATGGCACAAACTCACCTTTTATCATTCTGGATGAGCCGACCAATGGTCTTGACCCGCAGGGTATTGCCGATATTCGTAATCTTATAAAGAAACTAAATAAAGAACAGAATGTTACTTTCTTAATTTCAAGTCATCTTCTTTCTGAGATGGAACTCCTTTGTAATCGGGTTGGTATTATCAGAACAGGTAAGTTAATAATATCTGACGACTTACAGAAATTACTTAAAGAAGAAGGGGTAGAAATAACACAACCCAGAAGACCACTTGAAAAATATTTTATGGGATTGGTTTAAGTATGCTTTCACGAATCTGGTTGCTGACTAAAATTGAACTTTACAAACTTCTGTGCCAGAAAATATTTTATATTTCTATTTTTCTGGTAACTCTCGTGGTGGGAATATCGGTTCTGAGCGGCAAATTCACTCCGCCATCAACCAAAACTTCACTCAACGGCTTTGACTATCTTATTTCTGGATGTTTGAATGGCTTCCGGCTCTCTACTTTTCTTATCCTTCTTATTGGCGCTTTGAGTTTTGCCTCAGAGACCACTCTGGCAACCCTTAAAAACATCCTTATTAGTCCAATTAAAAGATATGAATTAACTCTTGCGAAAGTAATAACCATTATCGTCCTCTCAATATTTTTTGCGCTGATAATTGAATCCGTTTCTCTTGTTTCTTCCTGGTTTATCTATGGATTTGCTGATATTACCGACCCGACCTTTCCCAAAATAATTCATCTGTCCAGAGCAGAGATGTTACTTTATATCTTTTACACCTTTCTTCTAATAATTTTACCTCTTATTACTATAGGGTTAATGGGATTGTTTATCTCTACTCTCGTAGAGAATGTCGGTCTTTCAGTAGCGATAAGTATTATTATTTATCTGGTGCTGGACTTTTTTGTAGCCAACATATTTGAAAACTTCTCGTCGTTTCTATTTAATTATTACTGGAATTATTATCTTCCTACTGTGAAGGACATTTCCGGGGGGGCTTTACATGAAATCTGGAAATTTAAGGTGTTTAACCTATTTCTGGGCATTCAAATTGGCGAGGAGGTTTTTATAGATGCTACACGAAAAATGGCAGTTGTTAAAAGCATTGTCATACCTTTTATATATGCTGTCTTATTTATCTGTGGTTCTATCATTGCGGTCAATAAAAAATCAGCGTAGGTTGTTCCTTCCTATCCTGCTTTATTAGTGCGACTTTGACCCCGATGTCATCCCGAACGCTTTCGGGAGATCCGCCTCTGGCGGAAAAATTGGGGGAATTAGTCGCACTTATCCCGCCGCCTTTGGCGAGCCTCGCCCCGAGGGGCGGGAGCATAGCGAGGGATTCCTCTAATAAAATAGATTTTCCACTACTAAACTAACATTGGCATTAGCCCTGATATACCGTTCAGCCCTTAATATCTTCTCACAAATTCTTTCTGTTTCCACACAAGCACAGCGCTTTTGATAATGTTTGATTTCTCTGATTTTATCTCTATTCAAGAGATTACTCTCAGACAAGCCGTTATGAAGATATAAAACATCTCTCATAATAAGTCCGATAATTTTTAGTTGCCAGATTATTTCCTGACGCTCTTCCTCTTTATTCTTTCCAGATTTTGCCTTGGCATAATTTATTATTATCTTGGGGATATCGCTACGACTATCTCTCATCAGGGCATCTATTAATCTGCTCCTTTGTGTAAGTAAATCACGTTGGTGTATCCTATAAGCATCTCCGATACTACCATCAGAGAGATATGTCAGAAATCCTGCCTCTTGCGATTTCATCTTCAGATGCTCCTCAAGATATTTCTGCATCACTTCCTCTGCTATCGGGTAGAATTTAATCAACTGACAACGGGAAAGAACTGTTTGTGGGAACGAAGATAAACTTGAGGTTACCAGAATAATTACTGTGTTTTTCGCCGGTTCTTCTAAGGTCTTAAGAAAGCCGTTACAGGCCTCCTCGCTCATCTTTTCCGCCTCATTAATAATAAACACTCTGTAGGATTTCTGAAAAGGCGCCAGCATCAATTCCCGTTCTATCTCTCTTACTACATCAATACTTATTTTCTGCCCATCTTTTTCCACTTCTATTATTCTCAAATTTGGATGAGAGTTCTTTCCCACCCATCTACAGGAACGACATTGCATACAACCCTTTTCAGTCCAATCAGAACCATCTTTCTCGCATAACAATATCTTTGCCAGTGTTCTGGCAAACAGAAACTTACCAACACCTGAAGGACCTGCGAAGATATAAAAATGCGAGAGACGATTAGATTCCAGTATCTGCTTGAAGGTATTTATTGCGGGTTTCTGGCCGATAATATTATTAAAGAACATATTTCTCCACTACTTCTCTGATTTTATTCTGCACCTCCTCAATAGAATCACTTGCATCAATCAGACGATATAGTTTTCTATTACTTCGTGTCAATCTGATAAAACCATCTCTAACCTTTTTATGAAAGAGAAGTGTCTTTTGTTCCATCCGGTCAATCCCCCCTCGCCTGGGGGCAATACGGCTAAATCCGATTTCAGGCCGTATGTCAAGGATAATAGTTAAATCCGGCTCAAAACCACCCGTTGTCGGTGCCTGAGGCATATCCGCCTTTATCTGGCGGACAAGATGCCAGAGCCGACGGACATTATTAGCACCAATACCGCCGGCATACCCTTGATAGACAATCGTGGAAGACAGAAACCTGTCGCAGATTACTATCTTGTTGTCTTGCAGTGCCTTTCTAATTACCTCCTCAACTAACTGGACACGACTGGCAAAATAAAGAAACATCTCGGTTAATGATGTCATCTCCTTATAGCGGGGATTAAGCAGGATTTTCCTTATATTCTCGCTGATAGAGGTTGAACCGGGGTCGCGAGCAACCAAAACGCTATATCCCTTTGAGCGAAGATATTTTTCTAATAGACCTGCCTGTGTGCTTTTACCACAACCATCGGGACCATCAATCACAATAAACTTACCTCTTCGCATATACAATAATTAAATCATAAGGTTTCTAAAAATCCACAGAAAATAGTGTTTTTCTTGACAGAGAGGTTGTTATGTTATAAAATCACAGGGTAGAAAGGAGACGATATATTATGAAACTCAAAATCGTTTTAGAAACGTCTGATGAGGGAGGATATACGGTATATGTGCCAGCCTTGCCCGGATGTATCAGTGAAAGTCAAACAGAGGAAGATGCACTAAAAAATATAAGAGAAGCCATTGAACTTTATCTGGAAGAAACTGATGACGATTTCGTGCCTGATGAGAATAGGCAAATAAAAGAAATGGTTGTATGAGTGAAATACCGAGTTTGTCATATTTCAGAATTGTTAACGCTCTCTAACGAGCGGGATTTATAGTAGTCAGGCAAAGAGGAAGTCATATCCGTCTGCAAAAGAGGACAATTACAGAAGTCATTAAAATAACCGTTCCTGCCCATAAGCCTGTCAAGCGAACTACCTTAGCGAAGATTCTCAAGGTTGCAGGAATTACGTCAGAAGCATTTGCGGAGTCCCGTCCTATGCCAAACCGGATAGCCAAGATGGAGATACAAATAAAAAAGTATATGACGAACAGCAAAATTTATCTTCAAGCAAAGATTTCTTGTATTTAGAATTTACTGAAAATGTTATCAGTTATGATCTCAATGATAAGCGAGAAAGGAGATTTGCAGAAAGTTTGCTAATCGGCTATACTAAACCTTATTTACAATGAGGAATTCGGGGGGACACCATTCTAAGATGTTCCCGGATTAATGTCCAGAACCTATTCGTGTTACTTGTCCCGGATTATACTGGTTTTTGATTTTTTGGTATAGGTTACCCGTGCCGGTGAATGTTTGTCAAAAATATCACGCGCAATATCGTGAACCATCTGGATTTGCTCGGGTGATTTGGTTTTAAGGTATAGATTGATAGCGGACAAAGAATTCTGCTTTGTTTTCTTCTCGTCCGGGCTCGTCTTTTCAAAATCAAGCAGTTTAGCAATCGGGAGATTAAGTTTCTCGGCAATTTTACTAATGGTTTCCATCCGGGGTAATATCTTACCTCTTTCAATCAGACCGATAGTATCTTCGGACACGCCGACAATGTCTGCGAAATTCGCCTGTTTTAACCGCATCTGCCGACGTAAAGCCCTAATCCGTTCGCCTAATAAATTGGCCAGTCTCATCGTATCAATCATATATCCTCCTTTTTAACATCTATTCCTTGAGATTTCATATTTTTAAGGGAACTTTCATACCGCTATATTTCGGTAAAGTATTACTGAAAATATTCAGGATATTATTTGACAGGGCGGGTCACCGTATATAGCATATATAAATGTGTAGTTAATTAAACCCTTTGGAATTAATTCATTTTTATCGGGGGTATTTGGGTGGCTTTTTAGTGGCTGTTTGAGAAAGGCGAATTACAGCCACTTATCCTGACGAAGGAAGGATTTCTGCCACCAGAAAGGAAACAGAGATGAAAAAGATTCTTTACATAGTTTTATTACTGGTTGCCTTAGGTGGCTTAATAGCAATTACCAGTCCGGTATTCACACAAGAAAAACCACAGACTAAATCTATTGAGGCATACTTTTCACCTATCCCTACGGGACAAGTCGGCGGAATTAGAGACAGAATTATCAAAGCCATAAGTGATACGCAGAAAACTATAGACATCGCTATATTTGATTTTACCAGCGATGTGGTTGCCCAATCCTTAAAAAGTGCCAAAGAAGAAAAAGGGGTTAAGGTCAGCGTGATTATGGATAGAAAGCAGGCAGGAAATAAATATAGCAAATATGAATTCTTGAATAATAATTTTAATGTAATAAGTATGACGGGCAAAAGCGGGAAGAGTATGCATCACAAGTTCTGTATCTTTGATAACAAGATGGTTATGACCGGCAGTTATAACATCAGCGAAAATGCCGAGAGTTTTAATTATGAGAATGTGGTTTTTATATCTGATAAGAGTATAGTTAAGAAATATCAAGAGGTATTTGAGGAGATGTGGAATAAGAGATAAATCCTGCAAATTCACGAAAATTGCCCAAAATATTTTTATCGCATTTCTTAAATCGGCTTCTATCCCGCATAATTTAGTCGGAATCCGTCATATTAAATATAATAGGACACTGCCCGTACGGGACACAGATTAGCAGGATTTTTACCAATACCCGTCCTTATCCCTACGGGATCCTGTAAGGGCAGGATGGTGGAACCATTGGGTGAAAATAGAAAATGGCTTTAACCCCACATAATATCTGCGATTATCTGTGTTTATCTGTGTCCCTCACGGGATAAGTTTATCCTGTCCTTACAGGATCCCGTAGGGATAAGGGTT
>JASEHY010000043.1 GCA_030018555.1 Planctomycetota bacterium | reverse complement strand
ATAAAAATGGCGACATATGTTATTGTTCCAAGGGTTCCATCGGATGCCTTTGAAATTCCATACGATGAATTAAAGGTCCCGTAGGGATTCGTGTTAATTCGTGGTTAGTTTTTCTTGACTGAGACATCTATTTTTAGTATCATAGTCCTTAATATGAAAAACGGGCTTGATAAGAAAGTGAGTGCCTTACTTCTCAAGGAGAACCTCATTTCTGCGGATAAAAATCAGGACATCATCAGCCAGTCAATTAAAGGGTCTCTCTCTTATATAGAGACTCTCATTAGTAATAATGTCATCTCAGAAGAAAACCTGCTTTCGCTTGTTGCGATAGATTCCAATATTCCACCTGTTAATTTAGAGAAAATCCAGCCGGTTGATAACCTCGTCCTTGCGGTTGATCGCGAACGGTTAGAATCCTACAATATTCTTCCTGTTGATAAGATTGGCAATATTGTTACGGTAGCGGTTTCTAATCCTTATGACATTGTTAGATTAGACGAGATGAAGATGTTCTTTAATTCTGATATCAGGGTGGTGCTTTCTACTGCGGGTAAGATAAAGGATAAATTAGCACAGGTCTATAACCCCAGCGAGAAGGATATGGAGGAACTGCTTGACCAGTCGCTCTCTGAGGACGCGGAAGGGGTTGAGATATCGCGGATAGATAAGGGTGATAATATAAGCGCCTCGGAACTGGTTAAATCTGCCGGGGATGCTCCTATCGTTAAATTCGTTAATAAGGTAATCTATAAGGCGTTGGAAGAAAAGGCATCGGATATGCATATAGAGCCGTTTGAGAAATCGGTCTCCATCCGCTATCGCAAGGACGGTGTGCTGCACGAGGCGATGTCGCCACCTAAAAAGATATACAACGCCATCGTCTCCAGAATAAAAATTATGACCTCTTTAGACATCGCAGAAAGAAGGATACCACAGGATGGCAAGTTCCAGATTAAATATCAGGGGCGTCAGATTGATTTCAGGGTCTCTACGCTTCCCACCATCTTCGGCGAGAAGGTAGTAATGCGGGTGCTGGATTCATCCAGTATCACGATGGGGCTGGATGTATTGGGGTTTGAGCCGGAGGCACTCGCCGCCTTCAGACGCGCTATCTCTACCCCTTACGGTATGCTTCTCGTTACCGGTCCTACAGGAAGCGGCAAAAGCACCACGCTCTACTCGGCTCTAAAAGAGATTATGTCTGTGGAAGAGAATCTGATGACTGTGGAAGACCCGGTGGAATATCAGTTAGAAGGTATTGGACAGGTGCCGATAAGTCCAAAACGAGGATTTACTTTCGCTTTAGCCCTTCGCTCAATCCTTCGTCAGGACCCGAATAAGGTTATGGTCGGCGAGATAAGAGACGGCGAGACTGCGGATATCGCGGTCAAAGCGGCTATGACAGGACACCTTGTCTTAAGCACCCTGCATACTAATGATGCCGCATCTTCCATCACCCGGCTCGTTGATATGGGCGTGGACAGGTTTCTGGTTGCCTCTTCCGTGATTCTTATTGCCGCACAGAGATTGGCAAGAAAATTATGTGAGCATTGCAAAAAACCTATGGAGAAATTACCTGATATAAAGCGCCTCGTGGAGATTGGCTTTAAGGAAGATGAGGGTTCAAAAGCGCCCATATACCACCCTGTCGGCTGTGCTAAATGTAATAAGGGCTATAAGGGTCGTTTCGCACTCCTGGAAACATTAGAAATTGATGACGAAATCAGAAGAATGGTCATAAAAGGAAGTTCTGTCATTGATATCAAAAAATATGCTGTTGAATCCCGCGGCGGCGGGACGGGGATGATAACTTTAAGACGCTGTGGTCTCTTGAATATTATCCGTGGCAGGACCTCTATTGAAGAGGTCTTGAGAATGACGGAACTATAATTTATAATTTATATTTTATATTTTAATATAATGTTAACGAGTCTTGATAAAAGAATTAATAAGGTTCTGCTTAAAACCGAACTCCTGACAGCGGAGAAATCACAGGAGATTATTGCCCTCTCCAGCAAGGAGAAAAAGCCGTTTATAGGCCTCCTCATAGATAACAAGGTAGTAGGAGAGGAGACTCTACTTTCCGCACTATGTGTAGAACTTAACCTGGCTCCAGTAGTCCCTGACAGAGTCAGTTTAGATGAGAAAGTGGTTTCTCTAATTCCTGAAAAGATGTGCATGGACTATAGTATTCTACCCCTGTCAAAGATAGGCAATATCCTGACAGTGGCGGTCTCTGACCCCTTTGATGTGGTGAAATTAGACGATGTCCGGCTCTTAACCAGGTGTGAGGTTCGGGTGGTATTGAGTTTAGAGCGGTGGCTAAAGCCGGCAATCACAAGAGCATATCACCCGGAAGAACATGGAATGGATAAGTTCACGGAGGATATGGCTGACGAGGAAACAGTGGAATTAGAATTGAGTAAAGCGGCAAAAGAGAGTAAAGAGGAAGATGAACGGTTGGATTTGAGCCAACTTTCTGATGATGGTTCCGGCTCGCCTGTGGTGCGGCTGGTGAATGTCCTGCTGATGAAGGCGATAGAGCAATCCGCATCCGATATTCATATTGAGCCGTATGAGAAAAAGGTATCGGTCAGGTTTCGTGTAGATGGCGTGATGCAGGAAGTCCTCTCACCGCCCAAACGGCTCCATAATGCGGTCGCATCAAGAATCAAAATAATATCACATCTGGACATCGCAGAAAGACATCTGCCACAGGATGGCAAGTTCCAGATTAAGAAAAGTAACCGCAGGGTAGATGTCCGTGTCGCCATTATTCCCACTGTCCATGGAGAAAGGGTAGTTTTGAGAATACTGGATTCGTCGTCTCTTGTCCTGAGATTGGAGGATTTAGGATTTGAGCCAGATGATTTTAATGCGTTTAAGAAAGCGATAGATGCATCCTACGGAATGGTTCTGATAAGCGGTCCGACGGGCTGTGGAAAAACAACAACGCTCTATTGCGCTGTGAAAGAGATTTCTGACCCACAGGACAACTTGATAACTGTAGAAGACCCGGTGGAATATCAGTTGCCCGGTATTATTCAGGTATCGGTGAATCCCAAGCAGGGGCTGACTTTCGCATCGGCATTACGTAGTATCCTCAGACAGGACCCTGATATTATTATGATTGGCGAGATGCGTGATTTAGAAACCGCTGATATTGCGGTCAAAGCCGCTATCACAGGACACCTCGTCTTCAGCACCCTGCATACTAATGATAGCGTCTCAACCATCTTGAGACTCGCTGATATGGGCATAGACAGGTTTATGATATCCTCTGCGGTTTTGTTAGTGGTCAACCAGCGGTTATTGAGGAAACTATGCGCTTTCTGTAAGACACCGGTTACTCTGCACAAGGAACGATTGATTTCGGTGGGATTTACACCACAGGAGGTGGAAGAGTCCAAACTCTTCGGCCCATCCATCGGCGGTTGCACCAGATGCACCGGAGGATATAAAGGACGAACCGCTGTCTATGAGGTCCTCGCCCTTGACGACGAGATAAAGAGATTGATTATTAATGACACCTCTCCTTTTGAGATAAAAGATTATGCAATAAATAAACTTTCTCTAACAACCTTAAGACGCGCAAGTATCCTCAAAGCCATCAAAGGAATAACCTCTCTGGATGAGGTTATGAAGAATAGTTAGATTGCGAATTGTCCCGCCTGGGCGGGACGGATTGCGGATATGGGCAGAAAGGAAAAAGTATGAAGGATTTTAAGTATACCGTAAGAGGTGCAAGTGGTAAACAGACCACAGGAGTATTGAGTGCTATCAACCGTATAGAGGCAACCAACGAGTTACGCAGAAAAGGATTGACAGTAGTCTCGGTAGAGGAGGCAAAAAAGAAGAGCATCTTCAGTTTTGCACCAGCTAAAAAGGCAGGAACCGAAGACCTCGTGCTTTTTACCAGACAGTTATCAACGATGATTTCAGCAGGAATACCACTTCTTGAATGCCTTGAGGTCCTGCAGGAGCAATTAGATAAACCAGGCTTCAAATTGGTTCTTTCTGAGGTGATAGACAAAGTCCGCGCTGGCTCTGATTTCTCTGAATCCATTTCAACATATCCTAAAGTATTTTCTAACATCTATGTAAATATGATAAAAGCAGGAGAGGCAAGCGGGCAATTAGATATTATTCTGGTAAGGTTAGCCGAATATCAGGAAAGTTCACAAGCCCTGCAGAGAGAAATAAAATCTGCGATGACTTACCCGGTAATCTCGCTTGCTTTAATCTTTCTTATCGTTGGTGGGCTGATGATTTTTATTATACCACAGTTTGATAAGATATTCAGAGGTATGGGCATGACATTGCCACTGCCCACCTTAATCTTGCTTAATATCAGCGCCGCAATAAGGGGCTACTGGTGGGCATTGTTTATAGGGGTTGTCGCTATCATCGCCATTTTTATGACTGTTATCAAGACGAATAAAGGGGAATATTATTATCACTGGCTCAACCTGCACCTGCCTGTTTTTGGTGACCTTTTCAGGAAGGTCGCGGTTTCTCGTTTTGCAAAGACATTTGCGACACTGATTAAAAGCGGAGTGCCTATTTTAGGAGCGATGGAAATCGTCGCCGCAACATCAGGAAACAGATTGATTGAAGAGGCTATCAATAATGCCCGAGAAAATGTCAGAAAAGGTGAGACCTTAAGCGAGCCATTGAGCAAGAGTCCGGTCTTTCCACCGATGGTAACCAGAATGATTGGTATCGGCGAAAAATCAGGCGCACTGGAATCGCTCCTGGAAAAAATATCAGAGTTCTACGACCAGCAAGTAAAATCCGCAGTTGAGTCACTAACCTCAATGATTGAACCACTGATGATTGGAATGATGGGCGCCATCGTCGGCGGAATTGTCATAGCCATAATGCTGCCTATTCTTAAACTACAGGAATCTGTCGGGAAGAAGAAGTAAGAAGTTAAGTATCAGCGAATCTCACCGAGATCCTGTGGGTCCCGTGAGGGAAAGTAGCCCCTACGGGACTCCCTTTGGTCGCAGCGAATCCCGTTTACACTGCGGAGCGACAGCGCTCGCCTCGCTCCAGCGAGAGCGGAGCGGGGAGTCCCGCCCCAGCGGGAAGCCCATAGCGAATGTGTGAGGGACGGAGTATGGAAACGTTAAGCAGTTCGGGATTATTATCACGGCTGAAATGGGTTTTGTTCTGGCGTCTGATAATAGCAGTTTTCGCTCTCGGAGCACTTTTTGTTTATCATCTGCCAATAAAAGCAGGTTTTTTTAGTGAGCCCAGATTTTTAGCCGCTTATGTTATTCTCACAGTTGCCTGTTTTAGTAATATCATCTACCTGGTGCTAATTAAATCTGTCCTCTCGCCGGTATCTGGAGATAAATTAAGACGACTCGCTTTTTTACAAATAAGTATAGATATAGTGCTGACCTCGTTGATTGCCTATTGCACCGGCGGGTCTGCGAGTATTTTTGTCTCCACTTATTTTGCCTTGATTCTGGCGGCTAATATTCTTATTTCCGCAAGGATGGGATTGTTTTTCGCCACTGTCTCTGCGATACTGTTATCGTTGATTACTATTATATATTCTCTCAGTGCAGGTGGTCATTTTCTGTTACCGCTCCTGCCGGTTGAGTATGTCAAATCTACTGCAGAGGACTTTCGCTTTATCCTACCATATCTATTCTTTTTCACTTTGATAATTCATTTTGTAGCATATTCTATCGGGCGTCTCGTTATTGCCCTCAATTATGAGAGATTGCTTAAGACAGAAATCCTGGAAAAGATGACCAGTGGTATAATAGTTATCTCACCTTCTGGAGAAGTGTTATATATTAACCCCTTTGCCCGAAAAATATTGGGTATCGTTTCCCAGTCTGGTCTGAAGATGGGTATTGACGAGATGATAAATAGCGCCCGAGAACTATTCTCCGCTCAAAAAGAAACCCTCTTAAACAGGGTTCTTACCGCATTAAAATATGAGAAGAAAATAGCAGTTCCAGTTATTCTGAATATGTCCATTGAGCCAAAATCCCACTTCATACCGAGCACACTCAGCGCGAGGCAAGCGGTTAGACCAGAAAATTCTGCCCCCCACCCCCCTGCTTTCCTGGAGATAAGAATTTCTCCTCTCAAGGTTGATATTAGACCTGCACCGGGTAGAAAGATAGAACACGCAGGATTAATAATTATGATAGACGATATCACTCTGAAACAACAAGTGGATAATATGTCTAAAGAAAGTGAATTCTTGAGTTCTTTACGGGAGATGAGTCTGAGTATAGCCCATGAAATCAGGAACCCGTTATCTTCTATCCGTGCTGGTGTGCAGGAACTGGGGCGCGAACTTGCCTCATCGGATAATAAAGAAAGACAAATTGCAAATACAGAAGACGGTTCTATACTGGTAAAAACCATTATTAAAGAATCAGACCGTCTGAATAATCTGCTGGCTAATTTTATAGATTTTACCAGAGACCGCAAGCCAATTCTGCAAAAAGCGGATATAACAGAAATTCTTAAGGAAGTTGTTCTATTAATCAATCAGAGCAATCTATCAGAGGGGAAAATCAACCTTGAGAATTCTAACCCGGGAACTGATAAATTATTCTGCGAGATGGATACAGAACAGATTAAACAGGTTCTTTATAATATAATTATCAATGCGATTCAATCATCACCCCGAATACTTCGGGGCAGTGGGAAAAGAGATGATGTTATTATAAGTATTAAGTCGGAGCCAGATTTAGCACTAATCGGTGCCACTGATTCCACCGAAATAAACAGTCCCGCTTTTTCCAAAAGGGAAAATGTGTTAATTGAAGTCGTAGATTACGGACACGGTATCCCTTCTCAAAACATTCATAGGATTTTTGAGCCATTTTTTACCACCAAACCTAATGGGATTGGATTGGGATTGTCAATTGCTAAACGTATCATTGAGAATCACAGGGGAAGTATTAATATTGAAAGTGTGCCGGAAAAGGGAACTAAAGTGTCTGTCTGGTTACCCCGCGTCTGTTCTTAGTTCCGTCATACGTCTTGAGTCATACGTCTTCCCGATGTCCATCGGGAGAACGCACAACGCATCTGCATATGAAAGTTATCAGGGTTTCTCTCGCTGAACAAAGTTGTCCGATAATTATCCAGCAGGGTCTTATAAATAAAACAGGGAAATATCTAAAGTCTTTAATAGATAAATCGCCTTTATCCCGTTTTATTATCATTACCGACCGAAATGTCGCTTCTTGCTATCTTAATAAAGTAATTCTGTCATTAAAGAAAGAGGGATTAAAGAGCATTCAGATAATACTCTCGCCGGGAGAGAGACAGAAATCACTTGAAACCGCTAAAAGATTATATGATTTCCTTATCAAGAATGAGATAGAACGCAATGATATCATTATTGCCTTAGGCGGAGGAGTAATTGGTGATGTTGCGGGCTTCGTCGCAGGCACATATAAACGAGGTCTGAGATTAGTTCATATCCCCACCTCTCTTATCGCTCAAATTGATTCCAGTATAGGTGGCAAAACGGCCGTTAATCTATCCGCCGGTAAAAATCTTATCGGCGTATTTTATCAGCCAGAAACGATTTTAGTTGACCCCCTTGTTCTGAAGACCTTACCGAAAAGAGAGTTCTATAACGGAATGGCTGAAGTTATCAAAACCGCAGTAATTGGTGATGCTAAATTATTCAGGTTGCTTGTGGAGAATCACGCGAAGATAATAAAACTTGACCCCGCTACATTAGAAATAATCCTGAGCCGTTGTATCAAAATAAAGGCAGCGATAGTTGAGATGGACGAGAAAGATAATAAAGGCAAAAGAATCCTGCTTAATTACGGTCACACTATCGGTCATATGCTTGAAACGTTTTGGGGTCCAACAATACCATTCCTTCTTGCAGTGAGCGGAGCGAACCTGTCCCATCCCGCCCCGAACGGGCGGTGGGTAGCCACCGCCTTAGCGGGTAAGCAATATCGTCATTATAGCCACGGCGAGGCAATCTCTATTGGAATGATGGTTTCAGCCAGAATCGCCAGAAAGAGAGGATTAGTCAGTGCTGATTTCGTAGACCAACAGGCGGAGATACTCGGGCTATATAACCTGCCTACTAATCTTGACAAACTCCCCCCTTTCCGCCAGATAGCCAGATTTATCAGGCAGGATAAAAAAGTCCAGGCAGGGAAGGTTCAAGAGGTTCTACCGCATCGTATTGGTTCTATGGGGGTATATCAAATATCAACCGACGGTTATTATGCCTCTCTTCACCGTGAGATGTTCAGACATCAAAAATCACCTCTGCCATATAACCGTCTCTGATTTTCTTTACATAAAGATTATGAAAAGTAACTGCCTTTATTTCCGTCTTTATTAGATGTTGTCTTACGCTGTATCTCTGGAGATGAATTGTCGCTGAAAGTAGCAACGAATCCCGTGAGGGATAGATTATATTCCCATCTTGCAGTGAGCCCAGCGAACCTGTAGGTTTTTCTATCTTGTTCACAGTAACCGAAGCAACCAGATTGTTCTGAACCGTAAATTCCTTTAATAAGGCATTCAGGAACTCATTGAGTATTTCTTCATAGGTAGGTGCCTGCACTGAAATGGTTTTCTTCAATAGCGGTTTTACTTTCTTTATATCACAGAGAATATCATAAAGTGCAAAGGCAGATTTCTCAAATAGCCCCTTGAGGGTCTTGTCCCGCACCTTGATACCGATATCAGCGGTATGGTGGATTAATTGGTATTTCATAGACAGTTTTTTATCTTTTTATTATTATTTATTCAATCTTAAGCGGGATTTTCTTGAGATAAATGTAGGAACACCCCTTGTGGTTGTCCGCCGAAGACGGACTACTTTAAAATTACATACGATAAAATATTATTATAGGAGGAGGACGCTATGAAAATAAAATGGTTTGGGCATTCGGCATTTGCCATCACTTCAGAGAGTGGAAAAACTCTTGTGAGCGACCCTTATGAACCCGGCGCATACAACGGCGCAGTTGGCTACCCGCCTATCACTATCAAACCCGATATTGTAACTATTTCACACTCCCACGCTGACCATAATTATACTAAAACGCTTTCTGGTAGCCCTAAAATAATTACTCGCACCGGTAGTTATGAAGTTGCGGGCATAAAGATTACAGGCATCCCTGTCTATCACGATACCAAACAGGGCAGGGAACGAGGGGACAATATTATCTTTGTCTATGAAATAGACGGTCTTAGAATCGCCCATTTAGGCGACCTCGGACATACCCTCTCAAAAAGCCAACTGGATGCCCTTGGCAAAATAGATATCCTTTTATTGCCGGTTGGTGGCTATTTCACCATAGACGCGGCTCAGTCAACGCAGATATGGGAAAATATCAAACCGCAAATAACCATCCCGATGCATTATAAGACCGAGGTGCTTGATCTTCCTATTGCTAATGTGGACGAATTCCTGACGGGTAAAAAGGGAGTAAAAGATTTAACCTCGGCGGGAGGCAGTGAAGTTTCTATAACCAGAGACACCTTACCTTCAGACATAGAAATCTGGGTATTGCCGTATATCCGCTCCTAACGGGACTTGAATGCAGAGGGAAGTATAAAATTTAGCCACCCTACGACCCTGAAGGGTCTTGGTAGCCACCATCCCGTGAGGGACAGGGCA
>JASEHY010000042.1 GCA_030018555.1 Planctomycetota bacterium | reverse complement strand
CCGCAGATTTGAAACCGCGGATAATTGCACCAATTGTTTGAGATGGCGACCGAAAAGTAGGGGCGGATTGCAATACGCCCCTACAGGTATCCGTTTTGGTGATTATTATAATACCGTGTAAATGATTCGGCATAATTACATATTCATCCATAACAATATTTCTACGCACCTTACCTGTTTTTAACCACTCGTTTCTCACTATTATACCGTATTCATTCAACTGCATCTTTCCTTCTGCTATTCTGCCCAATAAATATTTCATCTTTTCCGTGCATATCGTGATAAAATATCCACCTGCCTGTGAATAATCATATTCTTTTACCCTGATAGAACGTCTTTGTTTGTTTATCAGAGGGGCACCTTGATGCCTCGTAATAAAATCCCGATAAAAAACACTCCCCCGATAATGCCCGTAATCACACCAACCGGCAATTCTGCCGGCGCAATAATGGTTCGGGCAAAGGTATCGCAGACAATTAAGAAAACACCACCACTGAGTACACTGCTGATAATCAGAAATCCCTGCTTTGGTCCGACAATAGAACGCATTATATGAGGAATCATCAGTCCCACAAAACCCACCATTCCTGCAGCGGAAACACAGCATCCTGTAATCAGGGAAGTTACTATAAAGAGTAGTTGTCTTACTCGTTTAGCAGAGACCCCTAAATGAATTGCTTTTTCATCCCCTAATGATAGTGCGTCAATATCACGGCTAAAAAGAGTTAGTATCACCACGCCGATTAATATAGGAAGAGAAATTATTTTGAGGAGGTAATAATTTATAGACGAGAGATTGCCCATCAGGAAAAACATAACAGAATGGATTTCCGTAGGTTTGGAGATGGAGAATATCAGAAGAACCAGAGAGGAGCAGATAAAACTTAAGATTACCCCGGCAAGAATCAGAGAGTGAACAGAAAAATGGTGTCTGCTGGCTATGAGGTAGATAATGAGTAGAGAAATAATCGCGCCCAGAAAGGCGCTTATCGGCAGAGCGAGTTTTATTGAGGATATAACCAGACCCAGTGTTACTCCCAGCGCCGCACCGCCTGAAATGCCTAAAGTATATGGCTCTGCTAAAGGATTTCGTAGGATTGCCTGTAAAATAGAGCCACAGGCAGATAGCCCTAAGCCGATTAATAATGCACCTAATATCCGTGGAAGACGAACATGATAAATAATCAAATCCGCCTGACTATCACTGGTGCTGGCAAGGAACCCATATGAAATTCCTGTCGGACCAATGCCTAAACAGATGATAACTGCCAAACAAAGCAAAAGTAATAACAAAATGACTAACAAAATCTTGTTCATCTCTCGTTACTCGCTACTTCATTAATTCCCTCATTTTTCTGACCGCCTTGATGAAGTTAATCGGTGTCGGCTGACAGAGTAAATCTGACTCCATCAAGAATATCTTGTTGTTCTTTATCGCATTAATACCGGCAAAACGCTCTTCCGTCCACATCTTTTGTGCCTCAGCGGTTATTTGACCCATATCGCTGATAATAATAACATCAGGATTTCTCTGGATGACCTCTTCAATATTTAAAGTAGGCCAGGGAAGAATAGAATCAGAGGCGATGTTATTTGCGGGAGCATACTTGAGCATTTCATTAATAAAGGTATTTCTACCGGCTGTCATTAGAGGCATAATGCTTAATTGAATAAACACTCTTTTTATTTCTGCAGGAGATGTTGGTGTTATAGTAGTAGTTTCCAGTTCTAATTTTATTGTCTTGAGTATTTCTTCTGCCTCAGTTGTTTTATCCAACAACTTTGCACAGAGACGGAAATTGCTCGCTATATCCTTCCAGGAATTACTTTCTCCAAATACAAATACTGATATTCCGAGTTCTCTTAATCTTATTACAGTGTGAGGCCGATTGGCTTCTCTGGTTGCCAGTATCAAATCTGGCGAAAGGGCAACAATCTTCTCAAGAGACGGTTCTAATATCGTTCCAACACTTCCGATATTGGGTCCTACCTTACAGAAATCTGTTCTGCCCACTAATTTATCCAGCCCACCAATCGTTTTTATATTCTCTGTGATAGAAGGCGCCAGCGAAACTACCCGCTGATTCTTTACCGGTAAGATGAAAGTTATATCAGTCGCGTCAGTAATGGAATTGGTTCCGCTAAAGCGGGATTCTTTAACTTTCTCTTTTATCTCTTTTTGCGGACAGCCAATAAGAGATAATAAACAGACAGTAACAATTAAAGACCTAATCAAACTGTCCAAAAAGTAGCGGTGCGATTTACCCGTTCCGCCCGTACGGGCGTCAGGGTTCGTGGAGTCGCACTCAATCACACCTTGGCGGGATGTTTGATAAATCAAACCGCTACAATATTTTGTATGTCTTAATTGCATAAAGCCAAACTCCCCCCCAGCCCATCCCGATTTATCGGGATGGAATGGGTAATATTAACGCAGTAAATACGCCCCGAATAATACTGCCACTTCGGTTATTTCATTTATCGCACCCAGTATATCTCCAGTTATTCCGCCCAGAGTTTTGCGAGAAATCACCACCATTATTAAAACAACTATCAGCGGAATGATTATCAGCAAGAATCCTATAAAATAACCTGATAGAAAAGATAACACCAATATGCCTACAAGAATAATAGCAGTAGCGATAAAGACCTCCTTACGGGTGATGTGGTCGGTAAAAGGTTTACCTATACCATCATGGGCAACGGAAGCATAAGGACTGAGTGCAGTAGCAATGACCATAGCCCATCGACTGAGAAACGGAATCAGAATTAGTGAAAGATTAGAATATGAAGCATTACCCCAGGGGAAACTAACAAAGACAGCCCACTTGAGAAGGAGAATAAAGAATATCCCGATTACTCCCATTACACCGATATGAGAGTCCCGCATTACTTTTATTATTTCTTCTCTGGTTCTGCCTGCATAAAAACCATCACAGGTATCGCCGAAGCCATCAAGATGCAGCGCACCACTGGCAACCGTAATCGCCAGTAATAGAAAGGTTGCGGTAATTGATGTAGAAAACTCCAGGTGTAAGCAGGGAATCCTCAGAAGGACTAAAAACAAGCCAATCAGGAGACCGACTAACGGAAAGAATCGCATAGAACGAGCCAGGTCTTTGGGGTCAACCTCTTTGGAACTCAAAGGTATCGGCGTTAGAAATTGTATGGCGATAATAAAGAGTTTTAACATAATTCTAATCTATCTTCTTTGAGACGCCGGCCGATTCAAAGGTTGCCATCTCATTAAGAATTCTCACGGCTGATTCACACAGATGCATAGCAATCGCTGAGCCGGTGCCCTCGCCTAATCTCAGGTCCAAATCCAACAGAGGACTTAAGCCCATCAGGTCAAGTGCGGATTTATGTCCTCTTTCTGCCGAGCAATGGCTGGCAATAATAAAGTTCCTGACCTGTGGTGCAAGTCTCGTGGCAATCAGAGCACCTGCCCCTGAAATGAAACCATCTATTACAACTGGTATGCGGTTTTTGGCAGAACCCAAAATAATCCCGGCTATTCCGCCTATCTCATAACCACCAACCTTCTGCAGAACATCCAGTGCATCATCTGGGTCAGGTTTATTCACCTCTATTGCCTTCTTTATTACTGAGACCTTATTATTAAAAATAGCATCATCAATACCTGTGCCTCTACCTGTAACATCTGCTACATCTTTTCCGGTAAGAACAGCAGTGATGGCGCTACTTGACGTGGTATTACCAATGCCCATATCACCGGTTCCGATAATATCAGCCCCTTTAGGCAGTTCTTCTTCTACTAATCTAATACCGGCTTCCAGAGAGCGAATTGCCTCCTCCCGTGTCATTGCTGGACCTTTAGTAAAATTCCTTGTGCCGAGATTTATCTTACAATCCTTGAATACAGAGGTAATATCTTGACGGTAATCTTTAATGTCCAGCACAGAAGCGATGCCGATATCAACGACGATGACACGAGCACCGACCTGTCTGGCTAAGACATTGATTCCTGCTCCACCGCGTAAGAAATTATAGACCATCTGAGCGGTAACCTCTTTAGGATAGGCACTTACTTTATCCTCAGTCACACCGTGGTCGCCGGCAAGAGTAAAAACAACTTTATGTCTCAGTGATGGAGATTCTTTGCTGGTTATTCCTGCGATATGTTTTGCTAAATCCTCTAACCTGCCTAAACTGCCCTGCGGTTTGGTGAGATTATCCAGTTTCTTCTGAACCTTTTCCATTAGCGCATAATCCAATCGGCCGATTGCCGGAATCGTTTTATTTAATAAATCCATCTATTTCTCACTTTATCTTCACCGGAATTCCAGCCACCATCAGATATACCTCATCGGCTGCTTGTGCTACTAACTGATTGACACAGCCCGCAACATCTCTGAAAACTCTCCCCAATTTATTATCAGGCACAATCCCAGCACCAACCTCATTGGTTACTGCTATTACAGTCAAATCAGAATCAGCGATGACCTTGAGCAGACTTTCAATCCGCCCAAGCACCTTATCCTGCTCCTGTAATTCCAAGAGCAGATTGGAAGCAAGCGAGGTAAAACAATCAATCAGAACTACTTCAGATAACCCCTTAAGGTTCATCAGAACCGTATCAATATCCCTGCCTTCCTCAACGGTCTGCCACTCTTGAGGTCTTGATTGCTGATGGGCTTTAATCCGTTCTTGCATCTCCGCATCCTTGAAGGTCATCGTGGCTAAATAGACCGTGGTCTTTTTATGCAGTTTCTTAGCCAATTCTATCGCATATTGACTCTTTCCGCTACGACAACCGCCAGTAATCAGGATTAGTTTCTTGGGCATAAAGTCATCACCTTATATTCTCCTGTTTTAGGTGCTAATTTCCAGAAATCCTGCAAGCCGTTACCATTCATCTCACCAATGATGATTCTGAATGGCCCGCTATGAGTAACAATAGCCACTATTTTGACACAGGGATTCTGTTTGCAGAAAAGAATGAGTTTCTTCAGGAATCTCTTCACCCGCCGTTGGAGAATAACAGGTGTTTCTCCTCGGGTTGCACCGTAGTTCAGAGGGTCGGCATACCATTTTTTCACATCTTCAGGAAACCGTTGTTTTACTTCCTCCAGTGTTAATCCTTCCCATTTACCTAAATGAGACTCTCTTAGTAATGGCTCCTTACACATCTTTACAGGTTTGTCCTTAAATATTATTCTGGCAGTTTGGAGTGTTCTTTTGAGGGGACTGGTACAGGCAATATCTATTTTCTGTCTATTGAGGAGTCTCTTGAGTCTGTGCGCCTGTTTGATACCATACTTGTTTAAGGGAGGATTAATAGAACCGCAATAACGTTTCTTTATGGTATAATCAGTTTCGCAGTGACGGATGAGAATAAGTTTCATATCTAAAAAAGGGCAATCCTGTCTTGCACTAAAACGGAGAGGGAGGGATTCGAACCCCCGGTCCCGCAAGCAGGACAACGGTTTTCAAGACCGCCGCTTTCAACCACTCAGCCACCTCTCCGAAGAGCAATAATCTTAACTCTAATCTTATTCCCCGTCAAGAAAATTCACCGCAGAGGCGCAGAGGTCGTAGAAAACAACAACCCCCTTTAATCCCCCTTAACTCTACGAACCCTGACGTCCCGAACGCTTTCGGGACGGAACGGGCAAAGGGGGAATAAGGGGGTTGTCTCTGCGTTCTCCGCGTCTCTGCGGTGAATACGGTGTTTATACTTTCTTGTAATGCATTTTCCTCACCGTATTGATAATACCAGCTTTATCAAGCCCCAGAGATTCTAATAATTTATCCCGTGGTCCGTGTTCTATAAACCTGTCAGGTACGGCTAAAGAAATGATTTTGCCTGTATTCTTTCTCGTCTGGTCAGATTGATTAGCAAATTCTAAAACCGCTGAACCGAAACCTCCAATAATGCTATGCTCTTCTAATGTAATGATAAATGGTGATTCTTGAAGGAGACTGCCGACAAGTTCTTTATCAAGCGGTTTGGCAAATCTGGCATTTACAACGGTAAGGTCTATTCCCTCCTGATGGAGTTCTTCAGCCGCAAAGTATGCGGGATAGACCATAGAGCCATAGCCCAATAAAGCACCGTCTTTTCCCTTTCGTAATATTTCGGCTCTGCCTTCTATAATCTGTGAAATCTGTGGCTTGGGTTCTTCTTTCGCAATAATTGGCTCTGGCACAACTGTTCTGGGGTAGCGAATAAAACAGGGTTTCGGGTGATTGACCGCGAACAAAAGCAGCTGTTTTAATTCCTCGCCGTCCCGGGGCGCCATTAACACAAAATCAGGGAATACCCTGCAATAGGCAATATCATATAGACCGTGATGTGTTGGACCATCAGCGCCAACTAATCCTGCACGGTCAAGAACAAATACCACCGGCATTTTCTGCAGGGCAATCTCGTGGAAGAGCTGGTCAAATGCTCTCTGCAGGAAGGTGGAGTAGATTGCACAGACAGGTTTCATTCCTGCTTTTGCCATACCGCAGGCAAAACCAACCGCCTGCTGTTCACAGATGCCGACATCAAAATAACGGTGAGGGAATTTTTCCTGTAGTTTGACTAAACCAGTTCCATCAGGCATCGCCGCAGTAATGCCTACAATCCTTTCATCTTTAGTGGCGAGTTCAGTGATGCTATCGGCAAAGATGTCTGTGTAATTAATAGATGGCTTTTTCTCTTGAGAGATTTTACCGTCGGCTATTTTAAGGGGTTCAGCAATATCTTTCCTTTCCCATCCCGCCTTAGCGGGAAGCGGTCCGATGCCGTGCATTTTATAAGGGTCGGATGAAGCATCTTCTGAGCCATAACCTTTTTCAGTAACAATATGAAGAAGTCGTGGTCCCGATAGTTGCGAGATAGTTCTGAAATTATCACAAAGAACACGGATATTATGTCCATCAATAGGGCCGAAATAACTCCAGCCGAGTTCTTCAAAGATTGCTCCGCCCAGAGGTGATAATGCGGCGGCACGGATGTGGTCAAGAGCCCTTTCCATCTGATGCCCGATTCCTTTAGGGATGTGTGAGAGCAGACTATAGACATCTTTCTTCAAGTCCTGATATAAATATGAAGTCCTTAATTTAGTGAGATAGTTTGCCATTGCCCCAACCGTAGTAGAGATAGACATCTTATTATCATTGAGAACAACGATAAGATTCTTTTTAAGTATGCCGGCGTAATTGAGCGCCTCAAGGTTCATCCCGCAGGTTAAGGCACCATCTCCGCAGACCGAAACAACCTTGCGCTCCCTATTAGAAAAACTATCGCCTGTGGCAATGCCTAATGCGGTAGAGATAGAGGTGCCGGCGTGTCCCACTATAAAAGTATCATAGGGGCTTTCTTCAGGATTGGTGAATCCGCTCAAGCCCTGATAGAGCCGAATGGTATCAAAGCGGTCTTTCCTGCCGGTGAGTATTTTATGTGCGTAACATTGATGACTCACATCCCAGATAAGACGGTCACGGGAGAAATCAAAGATATAATGCAGTGCAATGGTTAATTCAACCGCCCCTAAATTACTGCCCAGATGCCCGCCGTTTTTACAAGTAATCTCTATAATCTTCTGACGGATTTCTTCGGCTAATAGGGGAAGTTTTTCTACGGACAACTTCTTCAGGTCAGAGGGAGTGTTGATAGAAGAAAGAACGCTCTCACCCATATTATTTCTGCCTTACTAATAAATAATCCGCAAATTGCTTCAGTCGCTCCGCCTGCTCTCCGAAAATCTCCAATGACTTCTTTGCGACTTCTACTAACCGTTTTGCCTCTCTATGTGATTCCTCTAATCCTTTTAATGATGGATAAGTTAACTTGTTATATTTAGCATCCTTGCCTGGGGTTTTGCCCAGATGTTTTATTGAGCCCTTAACATCCAAAATATCATCAATTATCTGAAAGGAAAGCCCGAGGTTTTTAGCGTAAGAAGTAAGAGAAGATAACTGTCTCTCTGACGCATTTGAGATTAGTCCTGCCCCGCGGACAGAGGCGGTAATCAATGCCGCGGTCTTGCGAAGGTGTATCTGATGTAGTAATGTGGCAAGTAGGCGCGGAGCGGTATCCCGATGTATTGGGAAAAGTTTCCTTCTATCCGCCTTGTCATTCCTGCGAAAGCAGGAATCCACATTCCCACAGTTACTCTGGATTCCCGCTTGCGCGGGAATGACACCGGGGCGTCGTGCGTAACTTGTATTCTGAATATCCAGCACCTGACCTCCGACCATACCGAGGGAGCCGATGGCACGGGACAATTCACTTATCAATTTAGGTGCTATTGCCTTATTGGTAATTTTCTCTGCGATTATCTGAAAGGCGCGGGTCAGAAGCGCATCCCCGGATAAGATAGCCATCGCTTCCCCAAACACTTTATGACAGGTGGGCTTACCACGACGAAAATCATCATCATCCATTGCAGGTAAATCATCATGCACTAAAGAATAAGAATGCACTATCTCTAAAGCACAGGCATAGGGCATAATTCTCTCTGGGGGCGTCGTGAAAACCTCTCCGACCATCAGAGCCAGTATCGCCCGCAGTCGTTTACCACCATTAAGAACGCTATATCGCATCGCATGGTGCAGGGATTTGGGAAAGCACACTGGAGTAAGATATTTATAAAGCGCCAGATTGACTAATTTACGCTTTCTCTCAAGATAATGTTCCATATTTCTAAACAAGAATAGTTCAAAAAGTTCAAGGGGTTCAAGGGGTTCAAGGAGTTCAAGGAGTTCATCCACTTGACCCTCTTGAACCCTTAAACCTCTTGAACCATTGACTCTCTTGAACTATCCAGAGGGAATAGTTTATCACTTAATTCCCCACAGGATATCTGCCGATATTCTCCGGCTCTGAGATTGCCCAGATGCAGGTTGCCTATCTGAATTCTTTTTAAGTATTTTACAGGATATGAGAATCTGGCAAAGATACGTCGGACTTCTCGTTTCTTGCCTTCTTTAAGGGTAATCAAGAGAGTTGTTTGTTCTCTATCCCTTTTTACTATCCTTATTTTACTGCGGGAGAGTTTGCCTTCAGAGAGCCAGATACCTTTTTGAATCCGCTCAAAGACCGGACCATCAACATATCCTCTTACCACAACAAAATAGGTTTTAGGAACCTGAAAAGACGGATGGCTTACTTTCTGACATAATTCGCCGTCGTTGGTAACAATTATCAGCCCTTCAGAATCCTTGTCCAATCTGCCTATGGTATAAAGTCGGTGGTGTGTTTTAATCAGGTCTATTACTCTCGGCTCATTGTAACTTGCATTCGTGCAGACATATCCTTTGGGTTTATTTACGATAAAATAAACCTTCTCTTGAGGAATCTTGAGTAGTTTGCCGTTGTAATAAACCTTATCTTTTTGGGGGTCAATGAGAAATCCTTGTTCTCTGATGCACTGGTTATTTACGATGATTTTACCGGCACTGATTAGTTCCTCGCTATGCCTGCGCGAGGCAACACCGCAATGGGCTAAGAATTTATGCAGACGAATGTTAGTCATTGTCTTTCTCATATATCTTATCTCTAACAAGGTCAATAAAATTAAACACGAATAATGGCGAATATGACGAATCACACGAATAACAGATGGATTTTTGGGATAAAAAATTCGGTGGGTCACACCGAGTTAGTTTTCAGGTCAGGGGTAGTGGGGGAGAGGGTCAGCCGCCCCAAAGGGGCGCCCGCTCCGCCTCCCGCCTTTGGCGTCGCCTGTGGCGAACCTCGCCCTGGTGGGCGGGAGGCTCGCCCTTCGGGGCGGCGGCGAGGCGGGC
>JASEHY010000041.1 GCA_030018555.1 Planctomycetota bacterium | reverse complement strand
CGGGACTCCACGAACCCTGTCGCCTTTGGCGCCGCCGAAGGCGAGCCTCGCCCCGACAATGGGCGGGAACCTCGCCCTGCGGGGCGGGAGGCTCGCCATTCGGGGCGGCGCCCCTTTGGGGCGGCTGACCATCTCCTCACATACCCTTGACTATCTCATCTCATACCTTTGGCAGTTACACAAAATACCCTTGGGAACCCGTAAGGGTTGATTGGGGAGTCACCCCCCACGTGGAAAAATTGTCACGCCCCGATGTTACATATGGACGGATATGGGTTTATACTTTCCTATACCTCAAGAAAAAGAATTTGTAAAAATATTAAATATTTGTTGACAAGTGAAAATAGTTTATTTATATGTCTAAACTCTTTTCTTTCCTCCATATTGTCCGCCTCAGGTGGAGAGGGAAGGGATGGAACAACCTCTTTTTATTCCTTCTTTGTTAAGGGGGATTAGAGGTAGAATCGTACACATTCGCGGAGTTTATCCTGAGTAGATTCGCTACGCTCACTATAAAGAACGAAGGGGTCAGTGCAAGGAGAAATATGAATACCCGCCTACGGCGGGTCTAACTCGCTGTAACTGGCGCCGTTGGCGCCATAACAGTGAGTAAGAATATGAAAGTGCGAATTAAATTGCTTGCTTATGACCACAATGTCCTTGATAAGGCAGTGGCAGAGATATGTAATACGGTGAAAAAAAGCGGGATTAAGATTTCAGGTCCGATTCCTCTGCCTACTAAGATGGAACGTTATACTGTCCTTCGTTCCCCGCATGTGGATAAAAAGTCAAGGGAACAGTTTGAGATACGGACACATAAGAGATTGATTGAGTTAATTAACCCGACAGTGCAGACAACTGAGGCACTGAAAAATCTTAATGTGCCAAGTGGTGTAGATATCCAGATAAAGGTGTTGTAGGAGTAATTGCGTCGGGCGTCGGGACGCATAACGTAGGACGAAGAGATTTTGATATGTCAACGTTGCCTGGATTATTGGCGAAGAAATTAGGAATGACGCAGGTCTTCAGAGAAGATGGTAATGCCGTTCCGGTTACTGTGCTACAGGCAGGTCCCTGTCCTGTTTTACAAATCAAGACTGTTAAGACCGATGGGTATAATGCAGTACAGGTGGGATTTGATAGTCGCAAGAAACAGAATACTTCCAAGGCAATACTGGGACATCTGAAACATTCCGGTGGGGTGAATCCGCCCCGCTATATCAGGGAGTTCCGTTTGCCCGACGGTGAGGCAGGATTAACAGAGGCATCCGCTTTTAAGCCCGGAGATGAGGTGAAAGTGGATATTTTTGAGGGCGTTTATAAGGTGTCTGTAACAGGTGTAACTAAAGGTAGAGGGTTTTCCGGTATGGTCAGACGGTGGAACAAGCATAGAGGTCCGGAAAGCCACGGCGGAATGCTGGTAAGAGGTCCGGGTTCTGTCGCCTCAGATACTCGTCTGACTCATATCAGACCCAATAAGCATATGCCGGGTCATTACGGATGTGAGAGTGTTAGCGTAGAAAATTTAGAGGTTATTAAGATAGATAAAAACAGGAATCTACTTTTTGTTAAAGGTGCTGTGCCGGGTCATAAAGACGGGTTGGTTACAATTTACAAGACCGGTTTAGTTAAGAAGATACAGGTAGTTAGCGCAAAGGCGAAGAAGAAAACAGAATCCAGACCGTCTGCCAAGAAGTGAGGTCGGCAATCTTCTAGTGAGCCCTTCGTTCCTTGGTAGCCACCCTTCGGGAATATCCCTTGGTAGCCACCATCCTGTGAAGGACAGGGTAAACCATCCCGTGAGGGAGAGGGACAGGGACAGGATAAACTTAGCGAATCTATATGATAGAATTGACTGTATATGATAGTGAGGGTAAGGAAGTGGAGAAGGTTTCTGTTGATGAAGCCCTTTTTGGAGGAAAGGTCAATAAGAAACTTTTGCAGGAGATAGTGGTGTTATATCAGTCTAATCAGCGTCAGGGCACGGCTTGCGCGAAGGATAGAGGTGAGGTTGAAGGGAGCACGCGGAAACCATGGCGGCAGAAGGGGACCGGCAGAGCCAGAGCGGGTACGATTCGTTCTCCTATATGGCGTCACGGCGGCGTGGTTTTCGGACCAAAGCCGAGAAGTTATTATTACAATATTCCTCAACAGTTGAGGCAAAAAGCACTTGATTCTGCCTTGCTCTCTAAATTTAAGGACAATGAGACAACCATCATAGATAAACTTAATACAGATTCGCTGGGCTCACTGCAAGCAGATTCGTCCCGAATGTCTTCGGGACAAGTGGAAAAACCCAGGACTAAATGGTTTTTTTCTATTATAAAGAAACTTGGTATAGACCCTAAAAACCCCAGACCTAAAAATAAGTGTCTGATAGGAGTGTCCGCCTTAGGCGGATCAACTCGGGTATTGCATCTTTCTGCAAGGAATATACGGGGAATCAAATTGATGCCCGTAGCAGGGCTAAATGCTTATGATATTATGAGATATCAAAGATTGATGCTAACCAAGGATGCCCTGGAGCACCTGATTTCACAGAGGAAATAGAGCGTTGTGCGTCCTGCGTTGTCCCGACAGAATTCGTCGGGAAAACCCAAGACGCCCGTCCCATTGGGAGCGAGGCTGGGTAAGACACGAGGACAAGTATGAAAAAATCTCCTTATGATGTAATTATAAAGCCGTTGCTTACCGAAAAGACCGAGTCAGGTAAGCAGAAACGGGTTTATTCTTTTATGGTTGACAAATCCGCAACCAAAGATTTAATAAAGAACGCTGTAGAATCTATCTTCCCGGATGCTAAGGTTGATAGCGTCAGGACTCTTAATGTCAAAGGGAAGGTAAAGAAACATAAGTTTATATCCGGCACAAGGAAAACATGGAAAAAGGCGATGGTAGTCTTAAAAGAAGGTTATCGGATAGAAGTATAAGTCACAGATTATTTATCCAGAGGAACGAAGGACACAGATTTAATGAAATCAGAAAAAGGTTAATTTTATGGCAGTCAGAGAGTATAGACCGACAAGTCCGGGTAGGCGGAACGCAACAGTTATAGATTATTCCATACTGACCAAGAAGGAACCTGAGAAGAGATTGTTGGTTCCCCTGAAAAAGACAGGTGGAAGGAATAATCAGGGTGAGATTACCTGTCGTCATATCGGTGGTGGTAATAAACGGCTCTATCGGATAATAGATTTTAAGAGGGTCAAGGATAATATTCCTGCCAGAGTAATAGCTATTGAGTACGACCCGAATCGGAGTGCATTTATTGCCTTACTCTGCTTTGCTGATGGTGAAAAGCGATATATTATCGCTCCTAAGGATGTTCAGGTCGGCGAGGTATTGATGTCAGGCGAAAAGGTTGAGCCGAAAAACGGTAATTGTATGCCCATAAAGAATATTCCGCTTGGATTGATGATACATAATATTGAATTACTCAGAGGCCGTGGAGGTCAGTTGGTTCGTAGTGCGGGAAATTTCGCTAAACTAATGGCAAGAGAAGGCGATTATGCTCATATCCAGATGCCCAGCGGAGAGATAAGAAAGATTCATATAGAATGTCGTGCGACCATCGGACAGGTCAGTAATCCGGAATATTCCACTATCTGGTGGGGAAAAGCAGGTCGTCGTCGCTGGATGGGAATAAGACCTACGGTTAGAGGCACTGCTCAGAACCCGGTATCTCATCCGATGGGTGGCGGAGAAGGAAGGTCAGGTGGGGGACGACATCCTTGTTCACCTACAGGTAAACTTGCTAAGGGTGGTAAGACCCGTAAGCGCCGTAATCCGTCCAGTAATTTTATTATCAGAAGAAGAAGGTAATATGAGTCGCTCTATTAAAAAGGGTCCGTTCATTGACCCGAAATTGCTAAAAAAGATTATAAGACAGAAAGAAACAAGAGGGCACGAGCCGATAAAAACCTGGAGCAGACGGTGTACCGTCATACCAGATTTTGTTTCGCATACTTTTCTTGTTCACAACGGTAATAAGTTTATAAAAGTATTTGTTACCGAAGATATGGTGGGACATAAATTGGGCGAGTTTTCTCCGACGAGGTTCTTCCGTGGTCATCCGGGGCTAAAGAAGGTAGAAGCGGAAAAACGAGAACCCAGATAATATCAGCGGGAGATGAACCTATGGAATATAGAGTAACCTTAAGATACACGAGAAACACGCCGAGAAAACTACGATTAGTGGCAGATATGATAAGAAGCAAGCCCATTCCTCAGGCGCAGAGGATTCTTAAATTTACCCCCAAAAAGGCATCGTATTTCCTGAATAAACTTGTTAATTCTGCTCTGTCTAATGCTACAGCACAGGATGCTAATATTACGCCAGAAAACCTGTATATAAGTAAAATAACAGTAGGAGATGGCCCGTCTTTTAAGAGACTCCGACCGGCTTCTATGGGCAAAGCGGTTCAGATAAAAAGACGAACCTCTCATATAACTCTTGTAGTAGAAACTGTCCCTCTACCCTGAGGAGTCTTGGTAGCCACCCTTCGGGAATATCCCTTGGTAGCCACCCTTCGGGCGAAGCCCTCAGGGTAAACCATCCCGCTTGCAGTGAGCGAAGCGAATCTGTGAGGGAGAGGGAGAGGGACGGGACGGAACGGGCAGATTTCACAGATTGACAAAATGAACGCACTTTTAGCCATCGTATTATTGACATACCGTGAGTCCTTAAGAAAAAAGGTTTTATTTGTCCTTCTTGTATTCTGCGCCGGCCTTTTCGTTACAGCCTTCTTCTTCCCCGCAATTAGTGAGGAAGCAAAAATCAAACTGTTGATAAGTTGGACATTGCAAAGCATCACCTTTTTCGCAGTTCTCATCGCCATCTTCCTTTCAGCGGTATCAATTCCATCTGATATTGAGAATAAAAGGATGTTTCTGATTTTAGCGAAACCACTTTCTAAAGAGACGATAATAATCGGCAGACTGGTCGGATTTATTTTCACCCTGTTTGTTATTGTTCTGATAATGAGTCTTGCCGGTGCGGGCTATATTCGGCTGGTGAGCACTTTTCTCTCTCAGGGGATGGCTACTCCTGCCTCGCGCATCGGGGCTTCAGATTTCTATTTCTTTTCTCCCAGTGTAGTAGAAGGCAGAACAGAAGAAGGGGGAGTAGAGAAGTGGGAAGCCACTCTTGAGGGAGAGGAAGATAATTTCGCCGCATGGAAGTTTAGCAATCTTACAAAGTATCATATTCCAGCCACAGATTACACAGATGATAATGTAATGGTAGAACTGAATCTAAAAGCAGGCGAAGGAATGGGCAAAATCTCATCAGAGATTCTGGTGAGAATTATCAATCCAACCACTAAAGAGGCGATAAATAAGAAGGTTGAAGTCGTCTATAAAAAACCTGAGAGAGTCAGTTTTCCGAAACATCTCATAGATGCTGTCGGAGATGTCAAGGTCTATATTTATCGGCTTAATCCGAATAGCCACATCAGTGTTGAACCGAAGAGTGTTATTCTTCTTTTGTCACCCACTTTCCCCTTATGGTTTGAGTGGAATTTCTTTCTTTCAACAGGGGTAATCTTTTTACAGGTTGTTCTGGTGCTTATTTTCTGCGTCTGTTGTTCTTCATTCCTCTCGGGTCCGGTTAATATCTTTCTTAATATGTTCCTGTATTTTTGTGGCTCTGGGATGAATTTCCTGCAGGATTCTCTTTCTGATATGAAATTGTCCATTGCTCAACAAATCAAACGGCTTTCTTTAGCAGAGATATCCGGTCAGATACAGCGTCAGAGTGAAGGCGAGATACCTCTTTTTCTGATGCAAACTTCTGACATTATTCTTGATAATGTTCTTTACTTAATCCCTGATTTTTCTCGTTTTGATACTTCTAATTTTCTTCTCAAGGGTTATGCAGTAGAAACCGCCCTTTATGGCTCTCTCCTGGAATATATTTTTATTTACGCTATCATAATGCTGGTAGTGGGTGTAATTGCCTTCAGGTTGCGGGATGTGTAACGGATTGCGAATAATGTGTATGAAAAAAGCGGGTCTGATTATCGTCGTTGTTGTCGTCTTCGTTATTGTGCAGTTATTTCTTAAGAGTTATATCAGTAGAAAATCAGAGTATCGCCAGATGATGACGGGCAATCCTTTCCATACCCTGCCGCCTGCGGAGTATTTAGGGACTTATATTGCAACGATGGCTCTGGGTGGATTCAAGCCCCTCGTCGTTGACTATCTCTGGATGAAACAGGACAAATTGCACGAGGAAAAGCAGTATGAAGAGGTGCTGTTGATATTAAATATTATTGCGCGTCTGCATCCTCATTTCGTTCAGGTCTGGTCTTTCAACGGTTATCATATGATATACAACATCGCATTTCAGGAAAAAACATCTCAGGATAAATGGAAGTGGGTCAAAATCGGTCTGGAGTATATCAGGGAAGGAATGAAACATAATCCTGACAATCCCTATCTTACCCAGTGGATTGCTTTTTTCTACTACCACCGCATACCTCAGGATATTTATCTGATGGAGATGGTAGAAAAACTGGAAGGCAGGGATACTTATGTCATCGCAGGTAAATTATATCAGGAATCAGCCAATCTTTATGAGCGAGAGAATGAAAGGGGGCAAGCCCGGCTTTCTCGGATAATGTTCTTCGCCTGTCGGTTTCTGCACGGCTTTGAAGAACTTAAAAAAGACAGGTTTGACGAGGCGATACAAGAACTGGAACGGCTCATTGATTATACTAAAGACGAGAAAGAAAAGGAGCGATTACGCGACCTTATTGAGGTTATTAAACTTGATAATATTGTAACTAAAATCAACAGAGAAGATGCACAATTCGTTCCTCAAACAAGAAAACTGCTCAAACACTATGGGGAACTGACAAATAAGCACCTCGGCTATGATTTTAGACCAATTAACAATCGGGTTGAAGTAATTCTTACAAGGTTTATCAGTCAGGGCTATGAATATATTGACCGGGGCGAATATGATTTGTCTTTCCAGACAACGAAATTATTGCTTGAAGAGACAAAGAATATTACTCCAAATGTTGACAATCATCCAGCGCGGTTGTATTATCTTACTCTTTTTGATAGGTTTGAAGAACTTTCTGCTCTAATCGGGATGGAGATAAAGTTGCGAAAGAGCGGAATTCAAGATTTCCATACGGACGAGAGAGCAGAAACCTTGAGAACTCTTTACGAGCGATACATAAAAAAACACTCTCGCTGGCACTGGCAATTGAGCCAGGAAAGAGCCAGATACAATCAACTGAAGAACTAAAGAACCGAGAAACTGAAAAACAGGGTTTCCAGTTATTCCGTTTTTCAGTCTCTTCGCCCGTACGGGCGAAAAAGGAGCATCTGTGACAACAGAACTGACTCATAGCATTCCTTCAGGGTGGTTAATCGCGCCAACTGGTTCAATTATCGCGTTATTATTCGCCTACATCTTTTACAAGGGAATGAGAAAGAGTCATCCGGGCGAGCCGGAGATGGTCAGGATTGCAGGGTTTGTTAAGGTAGGAGCGATGGCATATCTGAGGCAACAATATAAAGTCGTTGCAATGTTCTTCGTCGTCATGGTCATCCTTCTGGCGACTATGGCTTTTGTATTTAAGATACAATCTGGCTGGGTTCCTTTTGCGTTTCTTACTGGTGGCTTTTTCTCCGGGCTTTGCGGTTATTTAGGAATGAAAACCGCAACAGAAGCATCCAGTCGCACTGCCTATGCGGCAAAGGAATCGCTTAATAAAGGGTTGGTCGTTGCCTTCCGTTCCGGTGCGGTGATGGGCTTAATTGTGGTCGGCTTTGGTCTCCTTGATATCTGTGCCTGGTTCTATGTGTTATATGAGTTGGTTGGTATGGACCTGCACGAGGTGACGGTGACGATGTTGTGTTTTGGAATGGGTGCGTCAACTCAGGCGCTTTTTGCCCGTGTCGGTGGTGGGATATACACCAAGGCAGCAGATGTCGGTGCTGACCTTGTGGGCAAGGTAGAGGCCGGTATCCCTGAAGATGACCCTCGTAATCCGGCGGTGATTGCTGATAATGTCGGCGATAATGTCGGTGATGTTGCCGGTATGGGCGCGGATTTATACGAGTCCTATTGCGGCTCTATCCTCGCTGCAGCCGCTCTCGGCGCCGCCACAGCCTTCTCTCTCGGTCTCAACGACCCCAATAAAATTGTGCTCTGGGTTATACTCCCACTTATTATCGGCGGTATCGGCAATATCTTTTCCGTGCTCGGTATTTATGCGGTCAGAACCGGCGAAACAGTCTCGCAAAAACTATTGATGAAAGCCCTGTTCCGCGGTATCAATCTTACTTCATTTATGACCCTTATTATTAGTGGTGTTGTAATATATCTGGTTCTGCCTGAGTATTGGGTGGGCTTGTGGCTTGCGATGGTCTGTGGGCTTGTGGCAGGACTGGTTATCGGTAAATCAACCGAGTATTATACTTCATCGGACTTCAAACCCACTCAGGAGATAGCAAAACAGGCAGAGACAGGCCCTGCAACTGTGGTCATTGCAGGAGTCTCGGTAGGTATGCTTTCTACGATTATACCGGTATTAACAGTATGTCTTGGGACCGTTCTTGCTTTCGGGCTATCAGGCGGTTTTTCTGACCCGATAAGAGGGTTATATGGGATTGCTCTTGCAGCCGTAGGGATGTTGAGTAATTTAGGAATTACTCTTGCGACGGATGCCTATGGACCGATAGCGGATAATGCTGGTGGTAATGCCCAGATGACCCGTCAGCCACCCTTTGTCAGAGAAAGGACAGATGCATTAGATTCGTTAGGTAATACTACTGCGGCAACAGGCAAAGGATTTGCCATAGGTTCTGCGGCATTAACTGCTCTGGCGCTGATTGCTGCTTATATTGAAGAAGTTCGTATCGGGATGGAACGGGCAGGAATGAAACTCGGTGAAATAATTCCAAAAGACGCAACCCTTCAAAACTTTATGGAGTTCTTCAAGGTCTATCTGATGAACCCGTTAGTCCTGATAGGCATATTTATAGGAGCGATGCTGTCATTTGGATTTGTAGGAATGACCTTGAGGGCAGTAGGCAGAGCCGCAAATAAGGTGGTCCTGGAAGTCAGACGCCAGTTCAAGGAAATACCGGGTCTATTAGAAGGCAAACCCGGGGCAGTAGCGGATTATTCTACCTGTGTTGAGATTGCCACCCGTAGTGCCCAGAGAGAGATGATTTTACCTTCTATGATGGCAATATTCTCACCGGTTGTGGTGGGCTTGGTATTAGGCGTGTCCGGTGTGATTGGGATGCTTACTGGTGCGCTCGCTTGTGGTTTTGCCCTGGCGGTGATGCTGGCAAACTCAGGCGGTGCCTGGGATAACGCCAAAAAGTGGATAGAAGTCGGAAAACTCGGAGGCAAGGGCTCGTTTGCGCATAAGGCAGCCGTTACTGGCGATACCGTCGGCGACCCATTCAAAGACACCTCAGGTCCCTCGCTTAATATCCTGATTAAACTTATGGCTATGGTCTCCATTGTATTTGCCGGAATGACCGTTAAATACTCGCCTGTGATTGCACAATGGCTGGGGATTAGTGGGAAATAGCAGGTTAGAAGTTACAAGTTAAAACCTGAAACTTGAAACCTGAAACCTGAAACCTGAAACCTGAACCCTGTAACTTGTAATTGAATGAAGAAAAGTATAAAAAGGTTATCTAAACACAAGTTAATAAAGACAGATAATTCATCCCGTGATTTCGCCATTCACTGTGCCGGATTGATTAAACAGAAAAAGGGGGATAATA
>JASEHY010000040.1 GCA_030018555.1 Planctomycetota bacterium | reverse complement strand
TAAATTCGGGGGACACATACCTATTAATAAAGAATTAGGATGTGTCCCCGGATTATGCGAATTATGAAATTAGCCACGAATAAACACGCCCTATTAAAACGGGCGACCGTCGGGTCGAATGAACACTAGTTAGTTATGAAATAATCCTTGTAGATAATTTCGTGTTTATCCGCCCCGCACATAAGTTATGTGCGGGATGAATGTCCATTCGTGGTCCCATTTTAATATATTTTCCTATACAATTAAGAAATGTTATACCTCTATCTTCCGTATCGCTCTTAAACCCAGAGAGAGAGAAAAAACAGAGACGCCGATAGCAATGAGGAAGGTTATAATAGTACAGATGGTTTGTAATTGGCTGAAGCGTTCTGCGGAAATTTTTCCCAGCACATAAAAGAGATGAGAGGGCAGGTTGTCAATTACAATTATCGTTAGAGTATATAAGAGACTTGTTACCAGAGTTAATGTTCCGCCAAATCCTGAGACTATCTTTGAGGGGTTATCTTCTTTGAATTCAGGATAAAGCACGCCCAGAGAGACTGCTAAGGCAGATAAGCCCAGCGAAATAAGAAATACCTGATAGAGTTGACGAGTAAATAGGGATAGCGGGATTTCTAACTGATAGGAGGAAATAAAAATCAATGGCTCAGCAATAAGTATTGAGCCGAGGAAGGCAAAGATGAACTTGCTATAAAATATGTCCTCCCTGCTTATCGGCATCATTCCAATAATCCAGAATCTTTTGCCTTCCAGACTTATCTGCGGATAAACAAAGCGGGTGGTAAAGGTTGCCAGTGTCAGTGTCGTTGCTACCACATTAAGAGAAGAGACCAGATATTGCCACAGAATTTCATTGAGGCGGATATAGGGGATATTTCTGATATTGATAAAATAGATAGCCAGAAGACCGAAGAATATGAGGAATTGAGACCACTGGACAGGGTCGCGAATGATGGTTTTGACATCTTTAAGAATAATCAGCCGTATCGGTCGTCTCAAGAATTGCATCACTAAATTGCCCAGCCGGTCAATATAGGAGATAGCGGGATATTTTTTATCCTTCCGGGAAGAATGGACAAGGGAGTAGGCGGTAAAATAGGTTGTGCCCGAGAGATAGAACATAATCAAGCCGAGAAATAATATCTGTGAGAGAAAGAGAAAGAAGAAAAATAAGGTCTCAGACCCGTCTCCAGTCGCACTTATTAAGCCCCTGGTAACCCAATAACTGGGCAGAAAGATATTCTGGGCAAAGGAGAGTTTATGCAAAAACACCTGCATCCAGCCAGCAGTGAACTTGAAACGGGTTAATTCCTGCATCTGTGAGATTGCTATAATGATAACAAGGACTATCAGGAGAAGAGTTAAAAGTATTACTTCTCTCCTGCGTCTGGGAAGAAATCTGCCCAGCATCAGACTGATAAATCCGCCAAGTAGGGCAGGTAAGATGATAAACACGGCTGAAAATATAGCCATCCAGAAATAATATAACCATCTGGAATGGGCGTTAATTCCATAGGCAATGAGAAGCGGAGAGCCAAGAAATAAGAACGCCCAGGATGAGAATAATAAGGATTCCGTTATCTTGTAGAAGAATATCTTGACGGGAGAGAAAGGTAGTGAAAAAAGATACGCGGTTTCAAGTGACTGGAATAACGAGGAATAATTGATAATAGCATTGCTGACCACGAGCATTATACCCAGAGCAAAGAAAAAGAGAGCAAGAAAATATATCTTGACAATAGCGCCAACTTCCTCAAAGGCGTCCACAAAGATAAAAGAGCGATGAAAGAAGATAAAAATGCAGAACCAGAGAATAATTGCGGAAGAAAAGATGATGATAATTTTAAGTTTATTATTATCAAGTTGTTGAATAGTCTGGTTCAGGAAGCCCCTGAGTCTGAATTTATAGAGTGTTGCAATATTATTCATCTTGGCAGAGTAATAAGAATATGTCTTCTAAGTTTAAGCCGGAGACGGTATCCTGCTTTTTGATTGACTTGAGTTCCTCAAAAGAGCCCTGAGCAATAAGTTTACCCTGATGAATAACACCGATAATATCAGCGATTTCCTGGGCAATAGCAAGGATATGGGTGGACATAAAGATAGTTGCGCCCTCACGCACAATTTTACGGAATAAATCCTTGACGATTCTGACATTGGCAGGGTCAAGTCCTACCAGCGGTTCGTCCACGACCACGATTTTTGGGCTATGTATCAAGCCCGCGACAATGACCACCTTCTGCTTCATCCCCAGAGAATACCCTTCAATAAGGTGGTCAATATAATCTTTCATTCTGAATAATTCTATATAGTATTCCAGACTATCATTAAATCTTTGCTGGGGGACTTGATACATCCTGCCGATGAAATAAAGTAATTCTCTGCCTGATAGTTTTTCGTAGAGAAAGGGCTGGTCAGGAATATAAGAGATGAGTTGTTTTAATTCCTCACGCTGTTTATCGGAACGCATATTTTTGCCGTCAATAAATATTTCACCTGATGTTGGTTGTAAAAGCCCTGAGATAAGTTTTGCGGTGGTTGTTTTGCCCGCTCCATTTGAACCAATAAAAGCAAACAATTTACCTGCAGGGATGGTAAGACTGAGCCTATCAACGGCTATCTTGGAACCGAAAGATTTGATTACTTCTTTTAATTCTATCATATTTATGATGCTGAATGCCAGAACGACTATGATTTCCGGACTCAAGCCAATAAAAATTAGAATAATACTAAAAACCTTGACATATTTATCAAGTTTTATGATTGTTTATAAGTGCGACTTTGAGTCCCGCTTTAGCGGGACGAATTAATCACATTTATCCCGAGCATAGCGGGGGATTACCCGCCAGAATGCCCTGCTCTTAGTAGGGGCGACTCGTGTGGTCGCCCCAATATAAAGGACAACCACATAGGGTTGCCCCTACAATAAGTTGTTAAAGATTGGAGGTGTTATGAGAATTAAAAGACCAAAGGATTTATATTACTCGGAATCTCATCTGTGGGTGAAGTTGGAAGAAAAAAATGAAGCATCCATTGGAGTAACAGATTATCTTGTTCGTAATATGGAAACTACAATTTCTATAAAGTTGCCCAAGGTAAAAAGCGAAATTGAACAGGACGCATTTTTAGGAGAGATTGAAACAGACGACGGCTTGGCCACCTTTATTTCTCCAGTCAGTGGCAAAATAACCGCGGTCAATAATGAACTGCTTAAAAATCATTATCTTCTTCTGGAAGACAACTATGATGAGGGTTGGTTAGTGAAGGTAAAACTATCTGACCCGACTGAGGTTGAAAGTCTTATTTCGTATGATGAATACAATGAATTTATTGAAAGTGAATTAGAGGAACTAGACGAAGTTGAAGATGAGGAAGAAGCGATAGAATAAAAAACCCTCCTTTTATTTTTCTGCCTTTCAGGGAAAAGACTTTAATGTTCTTCTGCCAGATAATAGGGCGATAAGTGCCGTTATCCCAGATTTTTACACTGCCACGTCCCCCTGATATTTTACCTTCATAAGTCAGGTATTTTTTTCTGTGGTCAAGTAGAGGTTTAAGAGGTTGTGATATTAGTTTCTCCTTACATTTTTTAAGCGGATTTCTGAACGACCATGTAAGAAGTTTATCACCAGATTCAAGCATCAGGTCAAAATGGAATGATTTTCGTGTAAGATGTTTCTGAATTACAAAACGAGGCATATTGGGCTATTGGCAAGATACAAACAAATCCCGCTTTAGCGGGGTTAAACCTGTCCCGCTTCAGCTGGAGTTGTTGAATGAATGAAGTTTTGGAGTGGCTTTGCGGTTATTTTATTATCACAGATATAACAAGGAATAGTGGCGCCATCATTAAAAAGCACCAGATTATATTTGCGTCCACAGCCGGGGCAGATTGCCTGACGTAAAGATTGAAATTTAAGGACCTTATTTAATTGCTCTTCAGTAATAAATCCTTTTTTTACCATAATTTCACCGAGGCGAAGTGGTTGCCCATCATTAACTATCAACTGCATTCCTAAACTTTCTTCCACCTGTCTGTCTGTGGCGAATCCCAGTCTGATAACTAATCTACCGAAGAGGTTATCTTGTTTGACTTTCCGCGATTGATGTGCTTTCAGTTCCCAATTCCTTTTTTGAATATTCAGGATAAACTGTAACTGATGAGGTGTGAGATAATTTTTCTCCACAAGTATTGCGCCCAAAGAGTTCCATTTAGTATTATTCCTTTGTTTTTCAAGGCATTCATTCAATTGCTCTTGAGTGACAAAATGTGACTTGACCGCAATCTCGCCAAAAACTAAATCTTCTTTTGAAGCCATAATATCAAACCTATAATACTTTTAGCGTCCTTAATTTTATTCTCTTTTATCAGGCGAACAATCTCTTGGCGTGAAAATATATTATATGTTATTTTTTCATCAGGGTCAAGTTTTTGTCCTGTAGAGCGGAATAATTTTTCAGCCACATAAAGATGCATCTTTTCAGTGCAGAAACCGGGGCAGGTATAAAATACCGCAATCTTTCTTGTTTTGCCTGCTACAAATCCAGTTTCCTCTTGCAGTTCCCGTCTGGCGCACAAATCAGTAGGTTCATTCTTTTTAAGTGTGCCAGCGGGTAACTCCCAGAGATATTTCCGTGCCGGATAACGATACTGTCTTACCAAAACGACCTCATCTGAAGAAACAAGGGGAAGTACTGCCACCGCGCCAGGATGCACAACCGTTTCACGAATGCTTTTATCCTTTAACTCTGTTCTGTAAATATCAAATATTTTACCGCGATAAATTCTCCTATTACTCATAACTTGCATATTATAACCCTGTTGTTCCTGAGCCGTTTTAGTGCTTTAAGTAAAAGGTCTTCTGGTGAGGTCAAAGAAAGTCTGATATATCCCTCACCATATTTACCAAACCCAACTCCCGGCGTAGTATGTATAAATAATTTTGTCAGAAGATACTCTGAAAACTCCATAGATGAATTCCACCCTTGCGGTAAAGGTAACCAGACATAGAAAGTTGCCTGAGGAATTTCAGGGGCAAGTCCAATTTCTTTTAAGCCCTTTATAGTAATATTGCGTCTGTGTTTGTAGATGTCACGGGTTTTCTGAACATCCGCTTCTGTGAGTGATAATTTTTCCGTGAACATTCTGGCGACCGCCTGCTGGAGAGCCATAAAGACGCCGGAATCAATATTTGTTTTGATATGACCTAAAGCACTAATTATCTCTCTATTACCAACTGCCCAACCGATACGCCAGCCGGCAATACTGAAGGTCTTACTGAAAGACCCTATTTCTATGCCGATATCTTTTGCCCCTTTAACGGAAAGAAAAGACACGGGTGGTGAATTATAATATATTTCGTTGTATGCCGCATCCTGACAGACCAGAATACTATATTTCTTGGCGAAGCGAACCACATCTTCATAGAATTCTTTGGGAGCATCGGCTGCGGTTGGATTATTGGGATAGTTTAATAATATTAGTTTGGTTTTTCTGGCTACAGATGGCTTTATTGATTTAAGGTTCGGCAAACAGTCATTTTCTTTAAGTAGGGGCATATCAACAGGAATCCCACCGGCAAGTATTATCGCTGAACGATAGGCAGGATAACCGGGATTAGGAAGTAAAACAAAGTCGCCCGGGTTCACCACTGCCATAATTAAATGAGATATACCTTCTTTGGAGCCAATTAGAGACCAGACTTCTTTCTCAGGGTCAATGCTGATATCTTTTCGTTTATACCGGCGGGAAATAGCGGAACGAAAAAGGTTAATACCCTTATAGGGGGGATAGCGATGGATATTAGTCTCATCAAGTGCTTCTATAAGATATTGTTTTAGCCGGGGAGAAAGCAACAAATCAGGGTCGCCTATAGAAAGGTCAATAATGTCGCCTCCTTTATCTTGAACCTCTTTTCTTTTACGGTCAAAATCAGCAAACAGATAGGGAGGCAGTTTTATCAGTCTTTCTGCTCTAATGTTTTTTGCCATAATTAAGTTGACATTCCCACTCCATAAATCTTATGTGAGAACAAAAATACCCCCACGGGGATTCGAACCCCGGTCCTGAGACTGAGAATCTCATATCCTGCCGCTAGACGATGGGGGCAAGTTAGGTTATTAGGTGATTACTGAACTCTTGCGCCCCGATGTCCATCGGGGCTGTCATGCTGAACTTGTTTCAGCATCTACATTAGACCCTGATCCCGAAAGCATTCGGGACAGGGTGACACTTTTGGAGCGCCCTGTTTCCCGTTTCGTCCCTACGGGATCCTGTAAGGGCAAGAGTTCAGTAATTATCTAACAACCCAATCATCCAATAACCCAACTGGCTGCGGGGTTAGGATTCGAACCTAAATAACAAGATCCAGAGTCTTGCGTCCTACCGTTAGACGACCCCGCATTTAGTAGCCGAAGACTTTCTTTAAGAGAGTAAATAATATGCCCATTAAGGCAAGAAAAAAATGAGAAAACCTGTTATCGCCATTAACGCTAATCTTACTAACGACAAAAAATATAATCGGTTAGCCACAGATTATACCAGAGCAATCCTGAAAGCAGGTGGCATCCTATTTATAATACCTCCTTTCTCAAACCACTCTGAGAAATTATTAGAGCATATTTTAGAAAAGGCGGACGGGCTTCTTTTAAGTGGCGGGAATGATATATCGCCTGAAGTGTATGGAGAAAATCATTTCCCCCATAAGATAAAAGAGATACCGAAAATAAAACAACGTTTTGATATTGAATTAACTCGCTTGGCACTAAAGAAAAATCTTCCTGTTTTAGCAATATGTTACGGTCATCAGTTATTGAATGTCGTGCTGGGAGGCAGTTTATTTCAGGATATTAATACCCAGATTAAAGGAGCACAGCGTCATAAAAGGTCAGAACATACAGTTTATCTTTGCGAAGGCACACTTTTGGTTGACATTATAAGAAAGAAAACTATTCGTGTTAATTCCACGCATCATCAATGTATCAAAACACTTGGAAAAGGTCTAATGATAAATGCTCTGGCACAAGACGGTATAATTGAAGGAGTAGAAATATTCCCGCCCCGCAAGAATGCATTTTGTATAGGCGTTCAATGGCACCCAGAAAGAATCTTACATAAAAAGGAGCAACTGCGTTTATTTCAGGAGTTTATTAGAATATCTTCGTTAAATAGAATTAGAAAGGAGTGAGGCGATGTATCTTGATGTTGATGCAACAAAATGTACCGGTTGTCGTGTATGTTTAACCATTTGCTCATTATATCATTTCAAGGAGATAAACCCCAAAAAGGCCGCGCTTACCATAGACGCAACATTCCCTAAACCGGGCAAATATGAACCTCGTGTTTGTAACCAGTGTGGAATCTGTGCCAGTGTGTGTCCTGTTGAAGCCATCTCGCTACCTGCCCGACCCCAGCCCGACCAAGCCGTTCTGGCGGGTGACGCCCGGTCAGGCGGGAAAGAAGGTGCTTACATTATTGATTCTGAAAAATGCAATGGCTGTGGTGAGTGTGTGCGGGAATGTCCTACTCAGGTGATGTTTTTACACGAGGACAGTTCTGTGCCGATAAAATGCGATTTATGTAAAGAGTGTATTCCAGTCTGCGCCCCGGGCGTCCTGTTTATCAAAGATGAAAACAAATAGATAAATTAAGGAATATCCCGATATTCACCCAGTCCCGCCTGGGCGGGACTGGGTTCATCGGGATCTAACTCGCTGTCCCTAACGGGACTCCCTTTGGTCGTAACGACCAGAGGTCTAACAGCGAGTAAGAGGAGTTTATTATGTTCGCTTATGGAGGCAAGATATTAAGAGTGAACCTTTCTAATGACAAGATTTCCATAGAGCCGTTGCCTGAAAAATTGGTGAGCGATTATATTGGTGGCAGGGGCTTTTCTGCCCGCATACTTTATGACGAACTTAAAACAGGCATTGACCCGTTGGGAGCAGAAAACAAAATCGTGGTTGCTTCGGGTCCTCTATCAGGTCTATTTGTGCCGGGCGCGGGGAAACTGACCTTTGCATCCAAATCGCCCGCCACTAATTCTTATGGCGACAGCAATATTGGCGGTCATTTAGCATCAGAAATAAAATATGCCGGCTACGATGTCATAATTATTGAAGGTATTTCTGACAAGCCGGTTTATCTTTATATCAATAATGATAAGATAGAAATCCGTGATGCCGGAAAATACTGTGGCAAAGGTGCTATCACTACAGAAGAGATGCTGAAACGAGACCTGGGCAAAGAGTTTGAGATTGCGGTCATCGGACCTGCCGGCGAGAATAAAGTAAAATTCGCCTGTATTTCACACGATTTCGGCAGGCAGGCAGGACGCACCGGCATCGGCGCAGTTATGGGAGCCAAGAACCTTAAAGCCATTGCGGTAAGAGGCACACTTTCGCTCAAGGTCGCAGACCCTGATAAACTTCTGGAAATCGGCAAAAAGGCATTTGCGGATTGTATCAAACACCCTGCATGGAAACTCTGGCTTGACCAGGGCACTGCCAGTGTTACCAACTGGTCAAACCAACAGGGCTCATTCCCCACCCGTAATTTCCAGAGCGGTTTCTTTGAGGACTATCAAAAAATATCAGGTGATGTAATGTTGAAGGAAACCATCGTGAACAATAAGGCATGCTTCGGCTGCCCGATGGCATGTGGTAAATATGCCAGGACAAGAAGAAACAATAAAGAATATTATGTAGAAGGACCGGAGTATGAAACTGCGGCGATGATTGGCGGAGATTGTGCTATCGGCAATATACACGATTTAACCTATGCCAATTATATCTGTGATGAACTTGGTATTGATACCATCTCCGGTGGCAGTGTCGCCGCCTTTGCTATGGAATGTTACGAAAAAGGGATTATAGACAAAAAAGATACCGGTGGCGTCGAGTTAAAATTCGGTGATATAAGAGCATTTGAGCATATTATGAATCTTATCTCTCGCCGTGAAGGTATCGGCAATCTACTGGCAGATGGTGTAAAGGTCGCTGCAGAGAAATTGGGCAAAGGTTCGGCAAGGTTTGCAATGCATGTCAAAGGACTGGAAATCTCGGGCTATGAATCAAGACGCGCACCGGCAATGCTTCTTTCTTATATGACCTGTGATATTGGAGCGCATCATAATCGTGCCTGGGCAATCACGCACGATATCGCAGTCGGACGCGATGTCTTTGCCGGCAAGTCCAAACGCGTTATTGAACTCCAGCATATTCGCCCAATCTTTGATATGCTCGGCACCTGCCGGCTCCAATGGGTTGAACTGGAACTCTCGCTTGATTATTATCCCCAATTAATAAACGTTACCACAGGCAGAAATTACACTATGGACGAGTTACTACATTCATCAGAAAGGGTCTGGAACCTCAATAGATTATTTCTCATCAGAGAACACAAAGATAATTTTGGCAGGCATTTTGATTACCCGCCTGCAAGGGTCTATGAAAATGGTGTTCAGACAGGACCGACTGCTGGAAGTAAGGTTAAAAAGGAAGACATAGACAAACTACTTGACGAATACTATCAGATGCGCGGCTGGGACAAAAACGGCAGACCTACCCCGGAAAAACTAAAGGAATTGGGATTGTAACCCGAACGCCTGCCTGCTGCTAATGGCAGTAACTTAAGACACTTCTGCATAGATTACCTCCACAAATAATCCTCCTTCCCAAGTAGGACTGCTTGGGATTCCGAAGTAATACTCCTTCGGGCTTCTCCATTCGGGAGTGGCACCCCGATATTTATCGGGGCGAAGGAATTTTCTTGAACAACTCAATCAGGAATTTTACGCCCTTGATATAGTCAGAAATGATAATATTTTCATTAGGTGCGTGGAGATTTGAGTCAGAACGTC
>JASEHY010000003.1 GCA_030018555.1 Planctomycetota bacterium | reverse complement strand
CACTCTTTTTACTCCCCATCCCCCTGACTTTGTTATACTTCGTCCAACCCGTTCACGGTGAACCCGTTCTATCCTCAAAATATCCTCAAAACGTAGTGTCAAACTACCGAGCAAGTTGCTATTTAAGACAATCGCTCCTTCCTTGTCGGAAGAGATTAGACCATATAATATATCCTGATTTACCAGAGTTGTTTTGAAACAGGTCGTCTGTTCTTTTAACTTAGGAGTATGATGTAAGAATGATATATATGAGATATCATTATAAGCAAAGTCTGCAGGTGTGGTAGTGGTGGAGGAAAGATAGGCGGTCAGTTTATTATCTCCAAACCGGATGTATTCGTATTCAGAAGCCCGATTATCCAAATCGGTTATCTGGACAGCAGCAAGGGCATAATTAGTCGTAGAGATGACAATAAATAGAGCGATAATCAAATTGATAATCTTATTCATTTTACAGTCCCTTACAGGATAAGAGCCAGTAACGACAACCCCCTAAATCCCCCTTAATCCCGCCTTGGCGGGAGGGGAATAAAAAGGGGGTTGTCTAAAACTGGCTCTAATGTACCAAATCATATCTCCTTGTCCCGACTCCCAATCTTTCTGTTTCCATTAACTGAATAGTATAATCAATCTCCTGCCATGCGGTCTTAAAAATATCCTTCCCTGCCTTTTTATTTATAAGGTCAATACTTGCGGTATCAACAGCCACCGGGTCAAGAGACATAAGGATACCAATATCATCAATTAGTGGTTTTTCCGCCCCCCCCCCTTCTCCGATACAATCACAATTTTTAGTAATATTCATAGCGAAGTTAATAAAGTATGACCTTTTATCCCTGAGTATCTCTCTGCAATATAAAGCCATTTTCTTCTGGATGCTATCAGAGGCGGAATGCCATTTGTCAACCTTAATAGCATTATGAGGGCATACTGCAAAACATTCGCCACAACCATAGCACTTTGCAGTAATAATAAATGCTTTCTTATCTTTTACCCCGTTAGAAGTAAGTCCCGCCTTGGCGGGACTGCCGTCGCCTTTAGACGACGGACTTCTAACGGGGCGGGTTTCTATCGCATCAGCCGGGCAATAGGTTTCGCATATCCGGCAACCCTGACAATCCTGCGTGATAACCTCAGGTTTAACGTCGGAATGCTGGTCTAATTTGCCTCCGCGCGAGGATAATCCCATTGCAATATTCTTGATTGCACCACCATAACCGGTGAGCAGGTGTCCTGTGCAATGCGTGAGTGCTATAATCACATCAAGCCGTTTAACCAGGCCGGCAATAGAAACATAGCCATTTTCGGTCTTAATGGTAAGTTGGTTCTCGCCTACCAGTCCGTCAGCAATGATAACCGGACAGCCAAGTAACTGGTATGAAAAACCATTCTTTTCTGCCAGCCCAAGATGGTCAACCGCATTCTCACGCACACTCTCATAAAGCACATTAGTATCAGTTACAAATGGTCTACCACCGGATTCTTTTACCAAATCAACAATAACTCTGACAAAAAGAGGTGAGATGGTTGGCTTCTTTTTCTCCTCGCCCATGTGCATTTTTATTGCTACGAAATCGCCTTTCTTAATGATTTTACCGAAACCTGTTTTCTTGAATAGTGATTTGAGTTTAAGGCAGACGGATTTCGGGGACTCGTTATTCTCGGTGGCGGTAAAATAAACAAGGTTATCTTTCATTTCTTGCGAACCGCAGTGAGTCCCGATTATTTCGGGGCGGTATAGTAAAGTATAAACCACAGATGCCCGTTCACCCCGTTAGAAGTGGGTTAGAAACCTTTACTAAAAAGGACAAAATTTACCCCGTTAGAAGTGGGTTAGAAACCATTACTAAAAGAGTAAGCCCATATCACTCACTTCTAACGGGGCAGGTATCACCCACTTCTAACGGGGCAGGGATGGACACCGATAGATAGACGCTGATAATCAGTGTTTATCTGTGGTTGCAATTTTCTCTGCGACAAGGTTATTTGCCCTTGATAAGGATTCAAATGTCCCTGCATCTGTCCACCAACCTTCTAATATTTCATAAGTTAAATTACGGCTCTTAAGATAAGCATTATTAACATCGGTTATCTCTAACTCACCTCGTTTAGATGGCTTCAGGGTTTTGATAATCTCAAAAACCGCAGAGTCATACATATAAATTCCGATAACCGCATAAGGTGACTGTGGAAGTTTGGGCTTTTCATCAATGCGAATGATTTTGTTATTCTTTCCGCCTAACCCCGACCCCGAATATTTTTCGGGGCGGGGTCTGGCGGAAAATACCGGGACACCAAAACGCTCTGGGTCTGGGACCTTCTTGAGAATAATCTTGGCGCCTGATTTCTGTCTGCGATACCGCTCAACAAACGGCTTAATAGTTCCTTCTATAAGATTGTCCCCTAAAACAACAACTATCCGCTCACCTCCTGCGAAATGTTCTGCCAGAGATAATGCCACCGCAATACCACCTTCACCTTCCTGATAGGCATAACTTATCTGTTTCAATCCGAGTTCTTTGCCATTGCCTATCAGACGCATAAAATCACCGGCACTATTCCCGCCGGTTACAAGCATAATATCCTTAACACCCGCCTCAACCAGGGTCAGAATCGGATAATATATCATCGGCTTATTATACACAGGCAGAAGATGTTTATTAGTAACCTTTGTAAGCGGATACAGTCTTGAGCCAAGCCCTCCTGCTAATATTATACCTTTCATCTTTATCCTCCTTTTAGAAACAGTTAGGGATTCCGACTCGTCGGGGCGGAAGACCGTTACTGTTTCTTATCCCGACCCCGAAGTTCTTCGGGGTCGGGATATTCCTTTACTCTTTATAGGATGTCTTCTGTTACCCCTTGTTAGAGTCGCCACCTTCCTGACCGCGAGAACCGGATTAAATATTAAATCCATTATCCCTGCAGGTCAAGAAAAAGAGACCTTTTCACCGCCGAGACATTGTTAGAAACAATAATGAAGTTTGGCCATAATCTCTTTTGTCAACAACCTTAAGATGCTTGAATTCGTTTCCTTTAATATCGCCACAACGATGCTCAACTAAGATTAATCCATTATTAGAGATAATGTTCTCCTGTGCAATTTCATCTATTATAGAAATAAGTTCCTGCTTGGTGTTTTCTTCATTATAATACGCATAAGGCGGGTCAATAAAGATAATGTCAAACCTTTTTCCCCTTCCTCCCTTATTTTCTATAATGTGCTTAACGATATTAAAAGAGTCCATCTGTAATATTCTGGTGCGGTCCTGCAGATGTAGTTTGGCGACACTCTTTTGTAGAGCGGTAATGCAGGAGTTGTTGTTATCTATGAATAAGCAATACTCTGCCCCTCTGCTGAGCGCCTCAAATCCAAGACTACCGCTACCGGCGAAGAGGTCAAGAACTCTTCTGCCTTCAATTCTTTCCATCAGAATATTAAAGAGCGAATTTCTCATCCTTGCTAAAGCAGGTCTGATGTCTGCATCTTTGGGAAGATATAAATTAGTGCCTCTGTAAATACCGCCGAGTATTTTCATATAATCACTCCTGCCTTACTGCCTTGCTTCTTCTTAAGTGATGATATTTCCGGGCAAAGCGATGCGCCTCATCACGAATATAATCAAGGAGTTTCAAATCAGCACTCATTCTAAACCGTGTGATGGAGTTATCTTTGAGTAGATACACTGTTTCTTTCCTGCCTTTTCCTTTTGCCAGTCCTACGATAACAGGAGGCGATTGAATATTCATCGCCTTTCCGCCAGAGGCGGATCTGTCCGCCAGAGGCGACCTATTAGACGGGACGGTCGCCCGTACGGGCGGATCTGTTTTCGGCATGACCGTATGGGCACAGGGTTGCTTCTTGTCCCTCTCCCTCTCCCTCTCCCTCACGGGATGGTGGCTACCAACGGGATGGTTTACCCTGAGGGATATTCCCGAAGGGTGGCTACCAAGGACTACTTCCGAAAAAGCATTACAAACTGTCTTTATATGTCCCTTTCCGCCATCAATGAGAAGCAAATCTACTCTGACACCTCCCTCCCCCCCTTCTACCAGACGAGTAAATCTTCTTCTTACTACCTCTGCAATACTCGCATAATCATCCTGAATCCCTTCAGGAACCTGTTTTATCTTAAAGCGACGATAGAGAGTCTTGTCGGGTTCACCATTAATAAAGACAACGACAGCACCTGTTGCTTGAGTGCCTTTAATATCAGAGACATCCACGGCTTCAATCCTGCTCGGGATATTTGGTAAGCCGAGAACCTGTTTTAGCATTTTCAGTTTCTCTGCTGGTGTCTGGGACAATAGAGGTTCTTCGTAGAAAGCGCCTAATTTGCCTGTTCGTGAGATATTTTGCAGACAATAAAGTTGGTCGCGGTAAAGAGCCGCACGCTCGTAAGAGAGTCTCGCACTGGCATTGTTCATTAACCGCTCCAGTTTGCCCCTCAACTCCTCTCTCTTACCATCAAGAAAATACAGCAAAGACCGTATAGTCTCCTGATAATCTGATGCGGTTATCTTTCCCAGACACGGCGCATAGCAGAGTTTGATATGATACAATAAACATCCTTCTTGCAGTGAGCGAAGCGAACCTGTCTTCTGTCTCGCACACCCGCCCGCCTTGGCGGGTAAATTACCCGTTCCGCCCCCATACGGGCAAGCTGTACGGGCGTCCCGCCCCGAAGGGCGAGGCTCCCGCCCATTGTCGGGGCGAGGCTCGCCTTCGGCGGCGCCAAAGGCGGCAGGGTTCGTAGAGTTAAGGGGGAATAAAGGGAGGAAATCCCCCCCGTACGGGGTGATTAAGGGGGTTGTTTATCTTCTTCGTGTCTTGGTGACAAACGAGAAAAACTTATGGGATTTAATGATGAATTCGGGCAAAAGATTCTGGACAACTTAAAATCTCAGGTAGAACCTAAACAGTATGAAACATGGATAGCGGGGCTAAACTTTATAGAAGTCCCCCCAGATATCATTACTATATCTCTTCCGAACACCTTTTATATAGAGTGGTACAAGAAAAACTATCTGTCTTTAATGGAAACCTCTATTGCTGAAACAACCGGCAAGAAATACGCCGTTCAGTTTGTGGCACTACCCGAGCAGTCTCGTTTATTTACAGATGACCTTTTTCCCGCCCCTGCATCATCCCTTAAAGGCCGACGGGAAGCAAAACAATCCGTTCGGGCAGACACCAGTCCGGGCGGAAAAGGGGCTGTTATTAAAGACGCCCGCGAGAGAACGAACTCTTCTAATAAGTATGATTTCGCCCTCAACCCAAACTATGTTTTTGACAGATTTGTAGTTGGGATGTGTAATCGCCTCGCCCATGCTGCGGCTATGGCTGTTGCTGAAAACCCCGGAAAGGCATATAACCCTTTGTTTATTCATGGCGGGGTCGGCTTGGGCAAAACCCATCTGCTCCAAGCGGCGTGTCATCAGATTATCACCAAACACCCCCATCTTTCTATCTATTACCGCTCAGGTGAGGGCTTTGTGAACGATTATATTGCCGCTGTAAAAAACAACGCCTTTGAATCTTTCCGACAGCAGTGTCGCTCTAAGGACATCTTAATTATAGATGACATCCATTTTCTTGGCTCAGGGGGGAAAACGGCAAGTCAGGAAGAGTTTTTCCATACCTTTAATGCCCTTCATAACGTTAATAAACAGATAGTCCTATCCAGTGATTCTCCACCCAAAGAAATACCCACATTACATGAACGGCTGGTCTCCCGTTTTAACTGGGGTATGGTTGCCCGGTTTGAGCCACCGGATTATGAAACACGGATGGCAATCTTAAGGAAAAAGATTGACGCATACAAAATAAACATAGAAGACGACATCATTAAAGTTATTGCAGAATCGGTGTCTACTAATATCAGGGATTTGGAGGGAACATTAATTCGGCTAATCGGCTTGGCTCGTAGTTCTAATCAGAATCCTTCTCTTGCTCTGGCTCATGAGGCGTTAAAAGACATTATTGGTTCGGTTTCGCCTAATATAAATATTATTACAATCATAGATATGGTGGCTAATTATTTTAACTTCTCCTCTACGGAATTGCAGTCTAAGTCCCGCTCCAAGTCTGTATCTCTTGCCCGCCAGATTGGATGTTATCTGGCAAGACAACTTAAACCTGACCTATCTCTTGAGGAAATCGGTTCTGCCCTTGGTGGCAGAGAGCACTCTACTGTTTTGCATTCTATAGAAAAAATACGCAAAAGGTCTCAAAAGGATGCCCAATTCAAGGAAACACTTAAAATGTTAACAGCCGATATAAAGAAAAAATCTGGTTGATTTTTGTTGTATTCTTGTAGAAAAGATGTTGTTATTTATGGTCTAATTAGTGCTAAACTGATAAAAATATCTGAAAGGATTATTCCTGTCTTTTTATGAACAGGTTATTTACAAAGATTGGAACAACTTATAGACCTCTATTTGATTAAGAACTATATCTTAACCCTTTGTCCTATATAACGATAGAATAAAAGCCAACAATTTCTATACACTTTTATCCTTTATAAGAGTAGTAATAATAACATTTAAGTTATTAGATAATAGAAGTTATATTATTGTAGAGGTCGGATTTATCCGACACTAAAGGAGATGACGATGAAAGTTATATGCAATAAAAACTTGTTATTAAAAGCATACCAATTAGTCAGTCCGGTTGTGCCGTCCAAAAGTTCAATGCCCGTATTACAAAACATTAAACTGACCGCTGATACTCAATTCCTTTGGGTCTCTGCTACTGATTTAGAAATAGGGATGGAATATCCTATCCCGGCAGAAATAAAAGAAGTCGGTTCGGTCATTATCTCCAATAATCGGCTTGGTGGCATTCTGCGAGAAACACAGGATGAGCAGATAAACATAGCAAGTTCTGGAGGTGTCGCCGAGATTCGCACCAAGACAAGTAAATATAAAATGGTGTGTATGGATGTGGAAGACTATCCTGACTTCCCCGCATTCAACGAGAAAAAATCTATTACCATCAGTGCAGAAGGACTTAAAGAAATGATTCATAAAACCACCTTCGCATCCTCGCAAGAAATGACTCGTTATGCCCTCACAGGGCTTTTAATGGAGATAAAGAAAAAGGAAATCCGATTGGTAGCGAGTGATGGTAAAAGATTGGCATATATAAAACAGCGCAGACCAGAACAGGAGATAAAAGATGATATAAAAGCAATAGTATCACCCAGGGCATTAAACCTTCTGGAGCGACTACTTGACGACGACAAAGGACAAATATTACGGATAGAAGCGGAAGAAACTCAAGTTAAGTGGTTTATCCCCTTGTCCGCCAAAGGCGCCCCTACGGGCGACCGTAGGGTCGGATCTGCCGAAGGCACTGAGAAGCAGGAAAAAGACTGCGTCCAAAAAGACAGCAACAAAGGAATCATTCTGTTTTCCCGGCTGATAGAAGGCAGTTTCCCTGATTACGAAACCGTTATCCCAACCGGCAATGATAAGAAAATAGATATTGCGGCAGGCGAATTATCATCCGCAATGAGACAGGTATCACTGGTTACCACTGACAAATTCAGGGCAACCCAGATTACCCTTGAAAAAGACAAAATGACGCTACTTACCATAACCCAGGATGTGGGCGAAGCCACAGTAGAGGTTCCAATAAAATACTCGGGTGAGCCCTTTAAAATCACCTTTAACCCTGATTTCTTTATAGATGTTCTCAGGGTTATCGGGGACAACGAAATCAATCTGAGTTTTAAGGAAAAGACCTCTCCGGCAGTGATAAGACAGGGCAAAGATTATGTTTATATCGTAATGCCATTAACCATAGAAATGCAGCCCACGGAAGAACCAAAAGTTGACAAGTAGCATAAAGGTTATAGTTCCTATACTATACGCTATACGCTCTTTGCTCTACGCTCAATCAGGTTCCTTCACACCAACTGCTCAGATATTTCTGCTGTTTTTCGGTAAGGGTATCAATCTTTATTCCCATCGTGGCTAATTTAAGTTTTGCAATCCAATCCTCTATTTCAGTCGGCACGGGATAGACCTTCGGCTCTAATGACCCTACGTTGTTTATGGCATATTCTGCGGTAAGCGCCTGGGTGGCAAAGGACATATCCATCACGGTAGCCGGATGTCCCTCGGCACAGGCAAGATTTACCAGCCGCCCTTCGCCTAAAAGGAAGATGCTCTTACCGTTCTTGAGGATATATTCATCAACATTAGTTCTGATATTCTTCTTTATCTTCTTACTTAGTTTCTCTAGTGCGGGTATATCTATCTCCACATTGAAGTGCCCGGAATTGGCAACAATCGCACCGTTCTTCATCAGAAGAAAATGCTCTTTTCTGATAACAGAGGTATTGCCGGTGAGGGTGCAGAAGACATCGCCGAGTTTGAGTGACTTTCTCATAGGCATAACCTCAAAGCCGTCCATAACTGCTTCTAAAGCCCGTAAGGGGTTGACCTCGGTGATGACGACGCGGGCGCCGAGTCCTTTAGCCCTCATCGCAAAGCCACGGCCACACCAGCCATAACCGCAGACCACGATAATCTTGCCCGCATAAAGGATATTGGTTGCCCTGAGGATGCCGTCCATTGTTGATTGCCCGGTGCCGTAGCGGTTATCAAAGAGATATTTGCACTGGGCATCGTTGACCGCAAACATAGGATACAGGAGGGCATTATCCCTTTCCATTGCCCTGAGCCGGATGACGCCGGTGGTGGTCTCTTCCATACCGGCAATAATTGTCTTAACCATTTCCCGCCGTTCAGAATGCACCATTGTAACAAGGTCAGCACCGTCATCAATCGTGATATGCGGGGAGTTTATGGCGCCAGAGGCGCCACAAGATAAGGCGGATTTGATATGTTGATAGTATTTTTGTCTGTTGACACCTCTGATGGCAAAGACGGGTATTCGGAAATCCCTGACCAATGAGGCGGTAACATCATCTTGAGTGGACAAGGGATTAGAGGCACAGAGGAAAACCGAGGCGCCACCAGCCGAAAGGGTTCTGGCTAAATTGGCTGTTTCTGATGTGATATGCAGACAGGCGGCGATACGTTTGTTGCGAAGCGGCTTTTCTCTCCTGAATCGCTCCCGGATTTTCGTTACTACCGGCATCTGTCGCTCAGCCCATTCTATCCGGTTCAGTCCTGATGTAGCCAGTTTTATATCTTTTATATCGTAGTTCACTTCTTCGCTCCTTTTCAAGTTACAAGGTACAAGTTACAAGTTAAAGGTTTAAGGTTACCTTATCTATAGTAAAACTTGTAACTTGAAACTTTTATCTGTTTTTTCCCAGGTATAGCCCGGTCCTGTGACACCGAAATGTCCGAACCTGGCGGTATGTTTATAGATAGGTCGGCGCAGATGTAGATGATGAATAATCCCGCCCGGCGTAAAGTCAAAGTGGCTTTTCACCAGTTTGATTATTTTCTCTTCATCTGTTTTAGCCGTGCCGAAGGTCTCCACATCAACCGTGACCGGCTCAGAGACACCGATAGCATAAGCCAGTTGCACCTCTACGCGGTCGGCTAATCCAGAGGCAACGATATTCTTTGCCACATATCTCGCCATATAAGAGGCAGAGCGGTCAACCTTGGTCGGGTCTTTGCCAGAGAAACAACCGCCCCCGTGTGTCCCCATACTGCCATAGGTGTCCACCACGACCTTGCGACCTGTTACGCCACAGTCAGCATACGGACCGCCAAAGACAAATCTACCGGTCGGATTTATCAGGATACGGGTCTTCTTATCCATAAGATGTTTCGGTATTGTCGGCAGGATAATAGTCCTTATCAGGTCCTTTCTGAGACGACCTTGTTTTATCTCTGGATTATGTTGTAAGGAGAGGATGACGGTATTAACTCTTACCGGCTGGTCGTCCTGATAATCTATGGTAACCTGGCTCTTACCATCGGGTCTGAGATAGGAAAGGATATTCTTCTGTCTGACTGTTGCAGCGCGGTTGACGAGTTTCCTTGCGAGCATAATGGGCATCGGCATAAGTTCCGGTGTCTCCCGGCAGGCATATCCGAACATTATCCCCTGGTCACCAGCACCTAATTTTTTATGGTGCTTTTTGGCTTCATCAACTCCCATAGCAATATCAGATGATTGCTTCTGGATACAGGTTAAGACGGCACAGGTTTCATAATCAAACCCCATCCTGGCGTCGGTATAGCCGATTTCCTTAATGGTCTGGCGGACGATATCAGGGATTTCCACATAGGTCTTGGTGGTGATTTCGCCCGCGACGATAGCCATACCGGTTTTGACCATTGTCTCTACCGCGACCCTGGCTGTGGGGTCGTGGGCTATTATCGCATCTAAGATAGCATCCGAAATCTGGTCGCAGATTTTATCAGGATGCCCCATACAAACCGCTTCCGAGGTGAACTCTCGTCTGGCTCGTCTTTTCATAGAAGCAAACTCCTTTCTCGTATAATATGAGACTGTTGACAAAGTGCCCAAAAGTGTCATTGCGAGGAGCGTAGCGACGAAGCAATCTCATTGTTTTGCTATAAATTGAGATTGCCACGAGCCGATAAATCGGCTCTCGCAATGACAAAAGGGGGTTTGTCAACAGTCTCATGATAACCAATGGCGGATAGATCTTTCTGATGGAGATTTGGTAATAGATTTTGGAACTGATTCGTGTTCTCTTTTAGTGTCTTTGTGCCTTCGTGGCTTATTACAAAGTTTTCTTGCTAAATATGATTTTTTGGTTATAATGGTCAAATATGTCAACCGAATCTGTTTATAAAAGGATTCTGCTCATCGCCCCGAATTGGCTGGGCGATGCGGTGATGAGTCTGCCCACTATCAAAGGGCTAAAGTCTTTATTCCCTGAAAGTCATCTATCAGTTCTGGTAAAATCTGAATTGCAGGACATCTTCCACTATGAGCCGGATATAAATGAGGTTATCCCGCTTTGGCGGGATGAAAGGCGGGGCGGTATTAAACGGCTCTCTCAAGACTATAAAACAATAAGACAACTAAGGGGAAAGAATTTTGACCTTGCTTTAATTCTACCTCGTTCCTTTCATTCCGCATTAATCGGGTTCTTGAGCAAGATTCCTCATCGGATTGGTTATTCTGCGGATTCTCGTGGTAAATTGTTGACCCGGAGTTTGCCCCGCACTAAAGAGAATCTGCAACAACATCGGATTTATTATTTTCTTAATCTTCTTAATATACTGGGCAGACCTGTGCCGTCCCTGACGGGACTACCTCCCCGAAGGCTCGGGGTAGGGGCGTTTTCTGCCCCGCGTATCTCTATTCCTCAAGCAGAAAGAAAGTGGGCTTCAGATAAGTTGGCACACGCTATAGGTTCGCTAAGTTTACCCTATAATGGTTCACTGCAAGAAGGACATTCTGTTATCGGCTTAAATCCGGGTGCTACCTACGGAACAGCCAAATGCTGGCTTCCTGAACGCTATGCCCAACTGGCAAGAGAATTAATCAATAAGAAAAAGGTATGGATTATATTATTCGGAAGCCCATCAGAAGAGAAACTTAATTCATCTATTGCCGCTCAAATTGCTCGCTATCAGGTATTAAATTTTAGCGGAAAGACATCTATTACTCAAATGGCTGCTTTATTATCAGTTTGTAAGGTGTTGGTTACTAATGATACCGGCACAATGCATGTATCAGCGGCAGTGAAAACACCTGTCGTATCTCTCTTCGGACCGACAGACCATATTACCACTTCGCCTTTTGGACAGAATCACACAATTATCCGTAAGAATGTTTCCTGTAGTCCCTGTCTGAAGAGAACCTGCCCGACCGACCATCGCTGTATGAAACTTATTTCAGTGGAAGAGGTCTATAAGAAGGTAGAGAAATATCTATGAATGCAAATTGCGAGTGGTCCCGCCAGAGCGGGACGAATGGCGACCCCGAATCAAGTTCGGGGCCGAAATCCCCGCCCATCAGGGCGTCGCCCCGCCGGGCGAACCTCGCCCCGAAGGGCGGGAGGCTCGCCCCCGAGGGGGGCGGCGAAATCCAAAATCCTATCTCCGTCTGTATCGTCTGCTTTAATGAGGAATCTAATATCCGCCGATGTCTTGAAAGCGTCAAATGGGTGAAGGAATACGGCGGTGAGATTGTTATAGTTGATTCATTTAGTACTGATAAGACCGTTGAGATATGTCGTGAATATACAGATAAAGTTTTCCAGAATCCCTGGCCTGGCTTTGTTAAGCAAAAGAACTACGCTCTTTCGCTCGCCCAGAATGATTGGGTGCTTTCAATAGATGCGGATGAGGTTATTTCTGACCAGTTGCGAGATAAGATTTTATCAGAATGGAAAGATGGTTCTTACTCCACGAACCCTGACCCTTCAGACCCTGACGGGTCCTCAGGGCGAGGACCCGGAACGGGTAATAAATATGATGCCTTTCGGATGAAACGACACACCTTTTATCTGGGCAGGTGGATTAATTATGGTGGCTGGTATCCTGACTACAAAATACGACTTTTCAGGAAAAGCAAAGGTAGATGGGGCGGAAGAGACCCGCACGACCGTGTTATAATGGATGATAATACAGCGATAAAGAATTTACACTATGATATTCTTCATTACACCTACAAAAATCTATCTCATCAATTACGGACGATAGACCGCTTTTCCGATGTCTCCTCAGAAGCCCTCATGGGGGAAGGAAGAAGATTTTCGCTCTTCAATCTGCTTTTTAGACCGCCTGTAAAGTTTATTGAGACCTATTTTATAAAGTTAGGGTTTCTGGACGGATTAGCAGGGTTGATTATTGCGGTCGCATCAAGTTTCTATGTCTTCGTTAAATATGCAAAGATGTGGGAGCATCAAAACCAAAAAACTAAAGAACGAAAGGACTGAAGAACGAATAAGTTTTTCCGTTTCTTCGTTTCTCCGTTTTTCAGTATGAAAATCGCTTTCGTTATTTATAATTTCTCTGAATCCAAAGGCGGAGTGGAGCGCTATGCTTATTATCTGGCGCAATACCTGATTAAAGAAGGCGACGAGGTTCATATCTTCTGCCATCGTCTGCTGGATGAGAATGTTCCAGTTCAGAACGGTTTGTTTTTCCATCCCGTGAAAGCAAGCGGTATCTTTTCATATCTCAAATATCTATCATTTGCCAACAATTCTGCCCGCCTGCTCAAACAAGGGGGGGGATGGGGAAGATTTGATATTATTCACGGATTTGGCAGGACTTATTTACAGGATGTCTACCGGGTCGGGAGCGGTTGCCACTGGGAATATCTTAAACACCGTCATCTTTTCCGCCAAACCCCGAAAGCATTCGGGATCGGGCGGGCAATCAACTTCTTGGGCAAATTGATTCAATATCTTAATCCCAGAAATCAGGTCATAATGCATTTAGAAAGAAAGAGTTTCTCTACTGGTGCCTATAGAAAGATTATTTGTATCTCAGAAAAGGTGAAAGAAGAAATCCAGCGGTACTACAATATCTCCGATGAAAATATCAGGGTTATTTATAATGGTGTTGACCCTGAGAGATTCAATATCGCCAACAGAGCAAAATATCGTTCTGATATTAGAAAACAATACGGATTGACTGATAATGCAGTAGTGCTTCTTTTTGTCGGAAGTGGCTTTGAGCGAAAGGGTTTAAGATATGCCATAGAGAGTCTCTCTCTTATCCCTGAAAGCAAACGTTCTTCCCTTAAACTCCTTGTGGTCGGTCGGGGTAATATTCCCAAGTATCAGAAACTCTGCAGAAAATATGGTATAGAAAACCAAGTAATATTTGCAGGGGCGCAGAGTGCTATAGAACAATATTATTCAGCAAGTGACATATTCTTATTCCCGACCTTATATGAACCTTTCGGGACGGCCTGCCTTGAGGCAATGGCAAGCGGATTACCGGTGATAACCACCGAGATTGCGGGTGTGTCTGAAATTATCTCTAACGCAATAGATTCTTTCGTAGTTGTGAACCCGTCAGATACTCAAACAATCTCGGAAAAAACAATATTCCTACTGGATAAGACCTGGCGTGAAAATATGGGCAGGGCTGCTTACCTGTGCGCCTCTAAATATTCTCTGCAAGATAACTTCCGCTCGGTAAAAGAAGTTTATATTGAACTCTTGCGAAACGGGGAACAGACTGCCCCAAAAGTGTTCCCGAAAGCGTTCGGGACGAGGAGCGAAGCGACGAAGCAATCTCGTATTCTTCGCATAAAATAGAGATTGCCACGCTCTGGCGCCTTCGGCGCCATCGCTCGCAATGACAGAGGGGATAGCGTTTTCGCAAGAGTTCAGTTTATACTCAATTATGCTGAGTTTTATAAAGATTGATAAACCGCCATATTGCTGGATAATCAATCAGGCACAACTCAAGTTTCTGGAAAAGTATTTCATCAACCACGAATCTTTCCTCTATGAGTGTGCCAGAGATAATATCTTAAAAGATAATAACGTCAGAACTATTTTCACTATCACCCTGCCTGAAGAAACCCTGTTGGTCAAACGATATAAAATCAAAGGACTCTGGGAGCAGTTTAAAGCCACTTTCTTCTCCAAGGCGCGACGGGAAATCAAACTTGCATCCTACCTTATTAAAAACCATCTCTCTACCGTCTATCCTTTTGGTGTGATGGAAAAGAAAAGGTTCGGATTTGTTACAGATGTTTTCGTGTTACTCCGACGGTTGGATAATGTTATACCTCTTAATGAATTCCACGCATCTGGTGTTATACCACGTAGAGAGAAAAACATTCTCTTGAGGTCATTAAGTGACCTGATAGAAAAACTTCATAAGGCAAGGTTCTTTCATAAAGACCTTCATGTTGGCAATATCCTGATAGACCGTCTGTCCCTGCAAACAGAAACGTCTCTTCTTTATATCATAGATTTACATCGTTCATCAGCACTCCCTTATATCACTCAATCTCATATAATTTATAATCTTGCTCAGATGTCTTATTCACTTTCTACTGCCCTACCATTAACTGATGTTTGCAGATTTATTAAATATTATCGTAGACTTGATTTCAGGGGCAAGTTATTCAAGAGATTTGCCAGAGTGATATTTGAAGAAGCAAGAAATATTCGCTTAAGACACTGGCACAGTCGCAATAAGAGATGTCTAAAACAATCATCAGAATATGGAGTAATAAAACTCTCTAATGAAACAACAGAATATAGTATATTTTATCAGAAATCTGAAGTCAGAAATCTGAAATCAGAAATTACGGAGATGATCTCCGAGCATAAAAAGATAGCACTACAAGAACCTAATAAATTATTCAAAAACACCCCTCGTAGAAAAATATCAACGCTATCATTTGATAACAGAAAGGTCTTTGTTAAAGAGTATATCTTTTCTTTTGCTAATAAAATCATGAGTGTTTTTGGGGTGAATCCTGTGAGACGGGAATGGTTCTGTGCAAACGGCTTAAAAGTCCGCAAGATACCTACCCCAGAGCCGATTGCTTTAGTTGAAGAACGCGACCCGTTTTTCAGGTTGGTCAGGAAGGGATATCTGATAACACAACAGATTGATGCAGAACAGACCAATTCTTATCTGGTTGCTAATTTTTGCCGTTATATCAGAGATAGAAAGACATTTGAATATAAAGTCAGGTTCATAAAAGAGTTTGCCTTGGCTATAAAACATCTTCACCAGAAAAGAATCTTTCACGCTGACCTCAAAGCCAACAATATCCTCATTTCTTCTGCAAGTCCGGTCTTATTCTATTTCCTTGACCTTGACCGTGTAAGATTCTCTCAGGAGGTATTGCTTGAAGAACGTATCAAAAACCTTGCCCAACTCAATGCCTCATCATCCGAAGTGATGACCAGAGCAGACCGTCTGAGATTTTATAGATTCTACTCATCGGGTGAAAAAGAGATGCATCCAGAAAAGGAAAGGATGTTGATAAAAAAAATAATGAGTGCCACAATCAAACGCCATCACTTCTGGCCACCAACACTTCGCACATAGAATGACTCATCGCCGAGAGTGGTTATATGGAAAATAAAACCTCGTTAATTTACGATATCTTCTTGACTTACAATCTATTTTTGTAATATATTAGTGAAATGCAGAGAACACAAATCACACGCCCTATTAAAACGCCCCGACGGGCGCCCGTTGCTAGGGCGGGCGTCCGTAGGGACGAATTATACTAATCTCACGAATAAACAAATTGTCTTTTTGTATTATTCGTGTTATTCGCTCTATTCGTCCTATTCGGGCCTACGCCCGCCCGTCCCTCTCCCGAAGGCTTTCGGGACAGAGGGATAGGGGCGTGTTTAGTCCCGCTAAAGCGGTATCTGTGCTTACTTCATTCGGCTAAATAATTATTTTTAGCAAACCATAGGAAGGATATTAAAAATGGCTAAGATTGCAGATGATGTAACAGGATTAATCGGGAATACACCATTAGTCCGGTTGAATAAGATTACAAGAGGATTAAAATCTCAGGTAATAGCGAAACTTGAATCGCGTAACCCCCTGTCATCAGTCAAAGATAGAATCGGCGTATCTATGATTGAATCATCTGAACGGGATGGCAAAATCACAAAGGATACCGTGATTATTGAGCCGACCAGCGGCAACACTGGCATCGCACTCGCTTTTGTTTGCGCTGCCAGGGGCTATAAACTAATTCTCACTATGCCTGACAATATGAGCATAGAAAGACGACGATTGCTGGCTGCCTTTGGCGCTGAAGTTGTTCTTACGCCTTCTTCTGAAGGGATGACAGGAGCGGTTAAGAAAGCGGAAGAAATTGCCGCAAATACGCCAAACTCTTTTATACCCCAACAATTTAAGAACCCGGCTAACCCAGAAATTCATCGTAAGACCACTGCAGAGGAAATCTGGAACGATACTGATGGCAAGGTGGACATCCTTGTTGCCGGGGTCGGGACTGGCGGAACTATCACAGGAGTAACAGAAGTAATCAAACAAAGGAAACCTGGATTCAAGGCGATTGCAGTTGAACCTGCTGATTCGCCTGTCCTGTCAGGCGGTAAACGAGGTCCCCATAAAATCCAGGGCATTGGCGCTGGATTTATCCCCGATGTCCTCAGGTTGGAACTAATAGACGAAATTATCAAAGTAACCAATGAAGATGCGGCGGTAATAGCACGGCGAATAGCAAAAGAAGAAGGTATTCTTGCCGGCATATCTTCAGGCGCAAATGCCTGGGCAGCACTTGAGGTGGCGAGAAGACCAGAAAATGAGGGCAAACTTATTGTCGTCGTTTTTCCTGATAGCGGAGAAAGATATCTAAGCACTTATCTCTTTCAGGAAACCATAAAAGGTCATTATTTAACCGAATGAAATCCCCCTTAACAAAGGGGGATTAAGGGGGTTGTTACCCCTTACGGGAGTTAGGGACAACCCCCTGATCCCCTTTAATAAGAGGGAATTGGAATCCGCTTCACTCGGCTAAATAATTACAAGAATAAAAGGAAATTCAATGTTTCTCAAGACATTACGGGAAGACATCCAGACCGTTTTTACTAAAGACCCTTCTGTCAAAAGCACTCTGGAAGTATTACTCTGCTATCCGGGGCTACATGCCATCTGGTCACATCGGATTGCTCATTGGTTTTATCAAAAAGGATTATATACTGTTGCTCGGTTAATTTCTCATATCAGTCGTCATATTACAGGCATAGAAATACATCCCGGGGCACGAATCGGCCGTAGGTTTTTTATTGACCACGGAATGGGTATCGTTATCGGAGAAACAAGCGAAATTAGTGATGATGTCCTTATGTATCAGGGAACGGTCCTGGGTGGAACAACATTAGAGAAAAAGAAACGTCATCCCGCGCTGGGGAACGATGTAGTTGTTGGAGCCGGCGCAATACTACTGGGTCCTATCAAAGTTGGTAACGGCGCCAGAATCGCTGCCGGCTCTGTTGTGCTTACTGATGTGCCACCCAATGCTATAGTGGTAGGCGTCCCCGGAAGAATTGGATTGGGCTTCAGCACCAAAGAAATTCAATATCTGGAACATAACAAACTACCTGACCCCATTGCTGACACCATCCGTTTCGTTATGAATGAATTCGGAATATTAGAAGCAAGAATAAAGAAAATAGAATCCTTAGAAGGAATTATTAGCCAGATTGATGATAAAATAGAGGAACAGAAGAAAGAGATAGGAAAAATGTTCATCAGCAACAATCAAGAGGTGTTTGAGCAGGGTGATGGCATATAGCCCCGTAAGGGGTAAAATAGAAACCACAGATTTCACAGATAATACAGATATTTTTTTCCACCGCAAAGACGCGGAGAACGTAGAGGAAAACATCCTGATAAATCAAGATTCTCAGCGAACTTTGCGCCTCTGCGGTGAAAATCCTATTTGACGGATACGGGATTATTTCATCTACCATAAGAAAAACTATAAAAATATCTATTTTTGTTGACTCAGTGTATAAAATATGTAATGATTATTTCTCAAGAGGAGAATATAGATTATGGCATTGGTAGTAGAAGTGAAAAAGGAGGTTATAAAAAAATATCAGGTTCATACTAAGGATACTGGTTCAACCGAGGTCCAGATTGCTCTTTTGACAGAGAGGATAAATTCCTTGTCCGGACATTTTCAGCAAAATCGGAAAGACTATAATTCTCGCCGGGGACTCTTGAAGATGATAGGACATCGTTCTGCACTTCTTAAATACCTCGCTAAATACCAGCCAGAAAAATACCAGAAACTTATTAAAGAATTGAATATTAGAAAATAGGCCACACAAAGAATATCAAACATTAATCGGAATCAGCCATATTAAATAAAGAATTTATAAGGAAGCCAGGAAGACAAGAGGGAAAATCGTGGTTTCCTGGTCTCCTTATAAATAAAAGTAAAGGATAGGAGTATATGAGTTACAAAGTAGAGACAGAAATCAATGGTCGTAAGTTTACAATAGAAACCGGTTACTTAGCCCAACTGGCTCATGGCTCGGCAGTCGTCTCTTTTGCAGATACAGTAGTATTGGCTACCTGTGTGAGAGGCGAAAAGAGAGAGACCGAATGGGAAGATGATATGCTTCCCCTGACTGTGGATTACCGTGAGAAGACTTCTGCGGCTGGTAAGATACCCGGCGGTTTTTTCAAGAGAGAAGGTCGTCCCACCACCAAAGAGATTCTTACGATGCGTCTTGTTGACCGCCCTTTGAGGCCACTTTTCCCCCCGACATTCCGTGATGAGTTACAGATTATGTTAATGGTCCTTTCGGCTGACGATAATTTTGACCCTGATGTTCTGGCGATAAATGCCGCCTCAGCCGCGCTGACCGTCTCAGACATTCCCTTTAACGGTCCGATTGCCGCTGTACGTATCGGCAAAGTCGGCAACAACTTCATCATCAATCCGTCCTATGACGAAATCGCCAACGGCGAGATGGATATGGTCGTAGCCGGCTCGGCTGATGCCGTAGTGATGGTAGAAGGCGGCGCCAAGGAACTGCCTGAAGATACCATTCTTTCGGCAATCTCGTTTGCCCATAAGGAAATCAAGAAACTGGTGGAGATGCAGGTGCAAATCCAGAAACAGGTCAAACCCGTTAAGATAACCGTTGAGGTTGAGCAGAATGCCGCATTATATAAAGAAATAAAGAAATCGGTCTACAGCGAAATCAAGACAAAGATTCAACTCAAGACCAAGAGCGCAAGAAAAGAGGCGCTTAATAAGATAAAAGAATCAGTAATCAATGAACTTTCAGGGAAAATTACGGACAAACAAGAAAAGACCAAACTGACCAGGCAAATCGGCGCGGTAATAAATCTCATAGAAGGCGAGGTACTGCGCGAATTGGTCCTGGACAACAAGCGCATAGACGGCCGTTCGTTAAAGGATATTAGGCCGATTTCCGGTGTGGTCGGATTCCTGCCCCGTAATCACGGCTCGGCGCTGTTTATGCGGGGCGAAACTCAGGCACTGGTCTCTGCCACGCTCGGCTCTTCAAGGGACGAGCAGATTATTGACGGACTGGCCGAGGAATACACCAAACATTTTATGCTCCATTATAATTTCCCGCCGTTTTCAGTGGGCGAGATAAAGCCCCTGCGCGGCCCGGGCCGGAGGGAAATCGGGCACGGCAATCTGGCTGAACGCGCCCTCTCGGCCGTGGTGCCATCCAACGATGAATTCCCTTACACCATCAGAATTGTCTCTGATATCCTCCAGTCTAACGGCTCTTCCTCAATGGCAACGGTCTGCGGCGCCGCACTTTCGTTAATGGATGCCGGCGTCCCGCTCAAGAAACCAGTAGCCGGTATTGCTATGGGACTGGTCAAGGAAGGCAATGAGGTTCGGATTCTTTCCGACATCCTCGGCGCTGAAGACCACATGGGCGATATGGATTTTAAGGTAGCAGGCACAACCGACGGCATTACCGCAGTACAGATGGATATCAAAACAGCCGGACTCTCCGAAGAAACGATTCGCCAGGCACTGGCACAGGCACGGGAAGGACGGATTTTCATCCTCGGCGAGATGCAGAAGATTCTATCTGCTCCGCGCCAGCAGATTTCTCAGTATGCGCCACGTTTTACCAAGGTCAAAATCCCGACCGATAAAATCGGCGCCCTGATTGGTCCGGGCGGCAAGAATATCAAGAAGATTCAGGCAGGTACCGGCGCTACTATTGAAATACAAGACGACGGCACGGTATTAATCTATGGCCCGGACGAAGAAACCACCAACAAGACAAGATTAGCCGTGGAAAACAGCACTGCTTCTGCCGAAGTAGGCAAGGTATATCAGGGAAAAGTAACCAGCATCAAGGACTTCGGCGCATTTGTAGAAATACTGCCCAGCACTGAAGGAATGGTTCATATCTCCGAACTCTCAGACGGCTTTGTCAAAGAAGTCGGCGATGTGGTCAAATTAGGCGATACAATTGAGGTCAAAGTTATTGCCATAGACGATATGGGCAAGGTCAAACTCAGCCGCAGGGCATTGCTGGTCCCTGAAGGCGAATATGTCCCGACCAGTCCAAGTAACTCAGGCAGAGGCGGGCCCCGTAGGCCTTTCCGACGAGATGACAACCGGGAAAGCAGGCCCAGGAGATAATAAGAGAGGCTTCCCTTCCAATCGCGGACCGCGGTAAAAAGATTCCACCGCAAAGGCGCGGAGAAGAACAACCCCCTTTAATCCCCCTTAACAAAGGGGGAATAAGGGGGTTGTCTCGGCGTTCTTTGCGTCTCTGCGGTGAATTTCTTGAACATATATGTCAACACCCCATAAATTCATCAAGGACTTAGCCGCATACGAAACGATTGACCAGACATTTCAGGTGGTTGGGAAACAACTGAGAAAGAAAAAGGACGGCTCCGACTATATCCGCCTGGAACTCCGTGATAAAACAGGCAAGATTTCCACCAATATCTGGGACAACCTCTCTCAATTAGACCCTATCGGTCAATATAGTTTTGTTCGTATCAAGGGTCAGATAGACATATATAAAGGAGAATTACAGGTCAATACGACCGCTATTAGACCTGTCTCAGAGAAGGAAATAGACCCTGAGATATTCACACCGCATAGCCCAAAAGATATAGGATTACTCTTTAAGGAACTTGAAGCCGCTCTGTTAAAGGTAAAAGACCCGTATCTGGTAAAACTGATAGAGACGTTTTTGAGGGATGCTGATTTTGTTTCAGCATTTAAGAAATCTCCGGCGGCAGTGGAAAAGCATCAGCCGTATGCTGGAGGATTGCTTGAACATACTGTTAATCTGCTAAACCTTGCCCAAGGGGTCTCGGCATACTACCAAACCATCAATACTGATATTCTTTTCACAGGCATATTCTTACACGACATCGGCAAGATTAAAGAATACGAAATAAAAATCTCTCCGCAGATGACAGATGAAGGCAGATTATTAGGACATACCATCTTCGGAATCCTGATGTTAGAGGAGAAAATAAAGGCGATTAAAGATTTTCCCGCTGAATATAAACTATTATTAGAACATCTTATTGCCAGCCATCACGGGCAGTATGAATACGGTGCGCCGGTATTACCGATGACTCAGGAGGCACTGGTCTTACATTATCTGGACAATCTTGACGCAAGGATGGGCGAATACCAGACCTTGCAGCAGAACACACCGGCGAATTCAGTATGGACAGAGTGGTCAAAATCGCTTGATAGGAAGTTCTATTTACCGGAACTAAAATAATCCCCTCACCCTTCCCTCTCCCCTCTGGGGAGAGGATACCTGCCCGTCCGTCAGGCGGGGGTAAGGGGGGACTGGCTTTGTGGCTAACTTTTCTTGTGTCATGCCTTCGGCAGATCCGCCCGTACGGGCGAC
>JASEHY010000039.1 GCA_030018555.1 Planctomycetota bacterium | reverse complement strand
GTTCTACTTGGGCAGGTTCATTCGGGAAAAGACGTAGAGAGGAACCCGTACGGGCTTTGCATCCGGAGTTTATCCCACTGGGACGCCTCTGCGGTGAAAGGAGATTAATGTGTTCAAAAGACTCCTGCTATTTTATAACCGCAAAAATTACATTTGCCTTTGGTGAGATTGTTCTCCAATACCTTGAACGCAAGCCGTTTAATCACCGGCTTCTTGCAGGAAGGACAGAAAGTATTATTGCCCTCATGCGGAGCAACATTAAAAGTATAGACATATTTTAGCCCTTCGTCAAACCCAATGTTTCTGGCTGACTCTATGGTCTTAATCGGCGTAGCAGGCAGGTCTTTCAGTTTATATTCCGGATAAAATCGCCCGATATGCAGCGGCGTATCTTCACCTAAGTTCTTCTTAATCCATTGACACATCTGTTTAATGACATCCATATCGTCATTATAGGAAGGCACAACAAGATTGATAATCTCCAGATGTCTGCCTTCTTTCTTAATAATCTCCAGAGAATTGAGAACAGGGGTAAGCGATTGACCGCATATCTTCTGGTAGAATTTATTGTTGAATGCCTTAAGAGTAACCGCAAAGGCATCAATTACTTTACACAGGTCTTTTAATGGCTGTGGATTGATAAAACCCGAGGTGCAGGCAACATTACGAATACCCTTGGCTCTGGTATAATCCGCCACTTCTTTTACATATTCAGGATAAACCGCCGGCTCTGTGTAAGTATAACAAATTGTCTGGCACTCTTTTTCTCTGGCTCCGTCAAGACAATCTTCTCTGGTAAAATTACACTTGGCAACCTTTTCCGGGGATTCCATTGCCATCTGCCAGTTCTGACAGTAAAGACATCTGAGATTACAACCACCGAGGGCAATAGAAAGAGCATTAGTATCTGGTAAAAAATGATTGAATGGTCCTTTCTCTATCGGGTCAATACTGATGATGCAGGGATTATTATAGGCATAAGACATCAAGACACCGCCCTGATTCACACGGGTAAAGCAGAAAGACCTTTCTCCGGGCTTGTAGATATGGAAGTTAGGACAGAGGGTGCATTTTATTTTGTTATTCTCCAGTTTCTCGTAGTAAAGGGCGGGAATGGTTCCACCGATGAGTGGTTTTTTGAGTGCCTGAAATTCCAGGAAGACCTTGAGAGCAAAAGGAATATTCAACGCACCTAATCCTAATAGAGATGTCCTTCTGATAAAATCACGACGTGTAAAAACGAACTTCTCTCTTGCTGTCATTCACTTTTCCGCTCTCTTTTCTTGTCCTTTATCTTTTCCGGAGCAACCTTGATATCATCAAGATTAACAGGTTCGGTCGGTCTGAAATTCCGCAGATTCTGAAGTCTCGTCTCCAGTATTGACAGCATCTCAGGTTTGAGAAAGTATTTGCCAATCTTACTCATTCCGTGTTTATCTTTACGGCGGTATTCCAGTATTTCCTTTAGTTCTTTCTCTAAATCTTCTGCCTTATCTTTAATGATGAATTCTTCTGCGAGTTCCTGTTTGTTGAGTTCAAATTCCTCGGCGCTCATTGCCCTGACCCTGTCAGCGAGTCCGAAGAGTCGGGCTTTTTCTTTTGTCTTTTCTTCGTCTGAGAGTTTTCCCTTTTTCTCTTCAAACTGGGCAAAATATCTTTGCAGGGCATCTTCTCGTTTTTGGATGTAGACATTAGATGGGGTCTCGCGGAGTTTACGCAAGAGGCCGATTGCCCTCTCACTACCCTTTGCCTGTCCGACCCTGACGGGGTCTTTCTGACTTTTAGGCGGAAGGAGACAGGGCTTAAAATCGTCTATGACCATCTTTTGTGCCTCGGTTAATATCTTCTCAACCTTATCTTGAAATGGCATAATTTCCTTCTTTATTTTCTCAAGAATTTCTTTGGCGCTCTCGTTATAATTACTTGCCTTCGTTGCTATTTCCTGCGGTAGATGAGGTCCGTTTTGCAACTCCTTCTTTAATGTGGAAAATGCTTTAACCATTTCCTCTGCCTGCATCCGATGTTGTTCCGTGTAGGTTTTTCTTAAGCCCTCTGCCTCCTTAAGCACCTTGATTAGTTCGGCAAGTTGGGCTTCACTGAGATTCAGACCGTTTGTCAGGTTGGTCAACGAGATTTCCTCTCTTAATTTAGAGATGGTTCGCATCATCTGGTCAGTCTCGTCTTCTGCAACAAGGATAGAGGTGGAGATTAAAACGGTTGTTACCACTGTAAGCACTATTATTCTTAACATAAGTATAACTCCTCTTACTCGCTGTTATCCCGCAGGGAGTTACAGCGAGTTAGACCCTGATGGCGCCGAAGGCGCCAGAAGGGTTACATCTGTTTATCCCGTCCCGATGTTACATCGGGGCGAGGTTGTTTTAACTCCTTATCTGGGGACTTTAATTTTATCAAGGTCTGCGGGTGGAAGCTGTTTGGTATTTTTCATTATCTCAAGCCGCCTTTCCAGGATGGGAACTATCCTGGGATTGAACAGATATCTTCCAATGCGACTTGGTCCACCCCGTCTGGTCTGGTGTATTCTTTCCAGTTCTTCGCGTAACTCTTTATCCCTGCCGATAGATTTTTTGCTCTCACTAACGAATTGCTTTGCCAGGTCAGGACCATTCAACTCAAACTCCTTGTCTGACATTGAACGGGCTTTTTCCAGCACTTTAAGTAATCTTTTGCTCTCCTGCTCTTTTTCTTCCGCTGTCAAATTACCGACATGTTTCCCTATCATCTCCAGATGTCTTTGGACAATCTCGTTCTTTTCCTTGTCAAATAGTTCTTGAGGCATTTTCCTGACATTGCGTAATAGGTCAAGTCCCCTTTCGCTATTCTCTGCCTGACCTGCTCTAACAGGATTCTTCAGGTCCTTAGGCGGTATCAAGCAAGGATTAAAGGTGTTGATTATCTCTATCTGCGACTCAATCAATATCCCCGTTAATTCCCTTTCAATATCTGCAATTGCTCCCTTCAATTCTTCCATCATTTCCCTAAATTCCTGCTCCCTCATCGATGCTCTGCGTTCTATGTGCTTCGGAATGTCCTCGTTTTTCTCCAGCGTTGATTTTAATTCATTATAAGATAGTATTACCTCCTCTATAGTCTTATTATTTAACTCTTCTATCTGGTCTTTGAGCAATTGAATTTGTTTATTATATAGAAGTATTTGCTTTATTTGTTCTTCTGTAAGGTTAAGACCATTTATAAGGTTTAATAGACTAATATCCTCAAAGAGTTCGTGTATTATTTTTGTGACATCCTTATTTCCGCCGGGCAGGGATTTCCCTTTCTCCTGAGCGTGAATTTGACTCGTCGGGTGATAATCAAAAACCAATGCTATAAAGGAAAGCACAACCATTCCGCCAATCAATATCTTACGCATGACTTTTCTCATTTTTTAGAACCTGTTAAGCATTCCGACCCCGAAAGCATTCGGGGACGGAAAGTTATTACAGGTTCTTAATCCCGCCAAGGCGGGACGCTGTTGTCGCCATTCAACTGGCTCTAATAATATAAAACGATCTAGTCTGGTGTTTTATTGTTTTATTTTGATTATATAAACACATGGAGTGACTCAAAGTTGCGGATTATTTTTGTTGACAATCTCAATCTAAAATCTGCATTTAATCTGTTTTTGGTTCTTGTGGCGTAACTTGTGGTTGTGGCAGTGGCAGGATTTCCAGTTTTATCTGGTCTAAAGGTTCTGCCAGTTCTATACCCTGTGGCGCATCTGGTGTAAAACAAAACTGTAAATTCGGAGCAAAAGTCATCGGTGGTGTAATAACAGACCCCGTGGGCAAAAGTTCACCAACATCCACGAAAAGATTTATCATATGAGGTTTTAATTCTCTAATCTTTGAACCTGTCCCTATAAATTTGAGGGTTTTTTCACGGGGCTTTATCTGTATCTGACAAGGCGGAAAATCAGACGGGAGAAGAATATTTATTTTCACCGTCAGGACAACTTGCACTAACTCCTCCTCTATCGTAACCTCTATGACAAAAGGAGTATTTGACCTGATAGGAGCATTTTCCAGTTTATCAACTATCTGCGCCGGCAGAGAAAATGCCCTGTTAGAATTGGTAATATCTATTTTGGTTGCCACGGAAATCTCGTTATACTTGTCCAGTATATTCTTTGGACCGATGACCCATATTTTGCTGGGGATAGATTTGACGCCGGTAACGCGATACCCTTTCTGTGGTGCACCTTGAATAACGCCATTCGTTTTCAAGTCCAGATACTTGGCATCTTCCTGCATCAGGATAGTTCGTATTTTGTTATCAGACAAAATCTTTTTGATGGTAACACCGGGTTTTGTGTTAAAGTCAGCCGGTGTAAGTTCCACAACAACAATTTGTGGTTTATCTATTTGTTCTTTTGTTGTTCTTATTTTATGCCTGCAAACGAGGTTGTCCAGAACCGACCGTGGCCCTCTCGGATATTCCACCTCAACTTTAATCTCTTCTATAGGTTCTCCATCCTTCTCTGTCTGGCTGATTACACCTGCCCCCGTCTCAATAATTAAAGGCACATCAATAACCGCTCTTTCTGTATGTGCCGAATAGATGAAGAGCCACGAGATAATTGCCAGTATCAAAGCCATTATCGTCGTGCCGATGTTGTCCCAGAGAAGACCTTTTATAAAAGAGAACATATTACGTTGTGTCCCGCTTTCCCTACCCCGACCCCGAAAATTCGTGGCGGGGATGGGACAGCGGGACTATTTATAATTTTCGTTAATAATTTGGATTAATTTATTCTTATCTATATCGCTGTGAATCTGTCCGTGCAGACACACCGATATTTTACCTGTTTCTTCTGAGACGACGATGGTGAGAGCATCGCTTTCTTCGGTTAAGCCAATCGCAGCGCGGTGTCTTGTGCCGTAGGGTTTGGGAATATCAGGGTTATCGGTAAGAGGAAATAAACATCCGGCCGCGATAATACGTTCGTCCTTGATGACAACTGCGCCATCATGCAGAGGAGAGCCGGGATAGAAAATTGTTTCTAATAGTTCTTTTCTTACCGCGCTATCCAGTTTAATTCCGCCCTCTATATACGGTTTGAGCCCTATCTCTTTTTCCAGTGCGATAAGTGCTCCGTGTTTCTTGCCGGATAACCCCATCACCGCTTCTACTACTTCATCGGTTAGTTGACTGCCGGTATGAATAGAAAGAAGATTAAAAAGTCTGGATTGTCCGAGATTTAAGAGTAACCTCCTCAACTCCGGCTGGAACACAACAAGCAAAACCAGAACAAATATAGGCAGGACCCATTCCTTGATGACAAAAGGGATATGTTTTAACCCCAGCCATTCCGCAACTATTGCCACGAGCAGAAATGATATAACCGAAAGGAATATTACTCCTTTAAGAATGCCTGCACCTCTTGTGCCTTTTAGAGACAGAAGGAGATAATAGAAGAAAAAGAAAATAATTCCTATTTCAATAATAGTCTTAATGGTGTCCATCATATTTTTTTATAGTCTCGGCAATGGTAACAACTCTTTTCATTTCCTTGACATCGTGAACTCTGATAAACTGCACTCCTTTTATAACCGCGAAAGTAACGACTGCTGCGGTGCCTTCCAGTCTCGCATCAGGCGGTAGGTTCAAAACCTTGCCGATGAAAGACTTTCGTGAAGGACCGAGCATTATCGGCTGACCTAATTTGTGAAGTTCAGAAAGCCATCCAAGTATCGCATAGTTATCTTCTAATCTTTTACCAAACCCAAGGCCGGGGTCAATAATTATTTGATTTCTTTTTATACCATATTTTTCTGCTAATTGAATGCGTTCTCTGAAATAGCCAAAGATTTCCTGTTTCAAGTTTCTATAATAAGGGTTTCGTTGCATTGTCAGTGGAGTTCCTTTAATATGCATCAGTATTAGAGGAACCTTATAATGTGCAACCACCGATGCCATTTTTTCTCCACCGATGCCAAGGCCGGAGATATCGTTAACCATACGCGCCCCGCACTTTATTGCCTCTTCTGCCACTCTTGCTTTGTATGTGTCAATAGAAATAATTATATCAGGTCTTATTTTAACAAGTTTCTTTATTACCGGGATAACCCTTTTTAATTCCGTATCAGGTGGTACAGGTTTTGCTCCGGGCCTTGTGGATTCTCCTCCGATGTCAATAATATCCGCACCGTCTGAGAGCATTTCCAGAGAGTGCTTAATAGAGTCGCGGGGTCTATAATATTTATTCCCATCTGAGAATGAATCTGGTGTTACATTCAAGACACCAATAAGATAGAAGCGATTAAGGGACAGGACCTGCCCAGCACATACTGGGGGTTCAACCCCCAGTATGTGCTGGGGTATCAATAGTGGCGGCAATATTTTGTGCATCTGTTTTTGTCAGTCCCCCGATGTCCATCGGGGTCATCCATGGTAAGACGGTCAGGCGGGCGGACGGACTTCTTCCCCCACCTCCTTGTTTTTGAGTGTATCAATATCCATGCCTTTGATAACATTTTCCACATCCTGTCCCGTCAGGACTTCGTGTTTAAGCAAAGCCCTGGCGAGTCGGTCACAGACATCCTTGTTTTGTGTGATTAATTCTCTGGCTCTCTGGAGGCAGGAAAATAAGATATTTTTTATTTCTTCATCTATCTTTTTAGCGGTATCGTCGCTGATGGACTTTGTTTTGGTTATTTCTCTGCCCAGGAAGAGATGTTCTTCCTGTTCGGTATAACTGATAGGTCCTAATTTTTCGCTCATCCCCCATTCACAGACCATAAATCGTGCGAGTTTGGTTGCTTCCCGGATATCCGAACGTGCACCGGCTGATATGTCCTGACAGAAGAGTTCCTCAGCCACCCTGCCACTGTATAAAACCGTGATATTACCGAGGATATATTTTTTCTGCATATGGTATCTATCTTTTTCGGGCAGTCTCATCGTGGCTCCCAGGAAACCACCTCGTGAGATAATGGTTACTTTATGGACATTTTCCACTTCTGGAATCAGATATGAGGCAAGTGCGTGACCTGATTCGTGGTAGGCGGTGATTTTACGGTCAGTTTCATCTATTTCTCTGCTTCTTTTTTCTCTACCCCATCTCACTTTATCGCGTGCTTCCTCTAATTCTTCCATTGTAACTGTGGGCTTTTTTCGCATCACCGCTAATAGAGCGGATTCATTGATAATCGCTTCCAGGTCAGCGCCTGATAGCATTGGTGTGGTTTTGGCGAGAGTCCCTAAATCAACCGCGGGGTTTATTTTAATCTTACGGGCATGGACTTTCAGAATTGCCTCCCTGCCTTTAACATCAGGCAGGTCAATCACAATCTGACGGTCAAATCTGCCAGGTCTTAAGAGTGCGCTATCAAGAACATCGGGTCGGTTTGTGGCAGCCATTATGATGACACTGGAGTCGGTATCAAAGCCATCCATTTCAACAAGGATAGCATTGAGAGTTTGCTCTCGTTCGTCGTGTCCACCGCCAAGACCAGTACCCCGTTGTCTGCCGACTGCATCAATCTCGTCCAGGAAAATAATGCAAGGCGAGTTTTCTTTGGCAGTATTAAATAGGTCTCTGACTCGGCTTGCACCGACGCCGACAAACATTTCCACGAAATCAGAGCCAGACATAGTGAAGAAAGGGACATCTGCTTCGCCGGCGATGGCTTTGGCAAGCAGTGTTTTACCTGAACCGGGCGGTCCGATTAAAAGGACTCCACGCGGTATCCTTGCGCCTAATTTCCTGAATTTAAGCGGGTCTCTAAGGAATTCTATTATTTCCTTAACCTCTTCCTTTGACTCCTCAATTCCAGCAACATCGTTGAAGGTGGTTTTTCTTTTATCTTTTCCAATCAGCCGGGCTTTTGACTTGCCAAAGGCAAGAGGACCGCCCGGTCCGCCGATGCCTTTGACCTGTCTTATTATAAAGAACCAAATAACTCCGACAATCAAAAGAACCGGTAAGATAGCAAAGAACACCTGATACCAGAAATTATCACCGGAAGAAAAACGGATGTCTTTTGCCGATACAACGGATTTAAGTTCATCATACACCTTGGATATGGATTCTTTTGGGACTTCGTCAATAATTTTATAATATTTATGAGTTTCGCCCGGCTTGTATTCGCCATCTATCTTTGTGCCTGTGATGAAGATAGTTTTGATTTTGCCGTCTTTTGCCTCTTCATAAAACTGGGCAAAGGTGAGATATGCCTTTTTTTCAGCAGAAGTCTTATAGGCATAAAAGATAGAGATGATGAGAAGAGCAAGTATAAAAAGTAGCAGAAAGGTATTTTTCATCGTAACTCCTCTAATAATGAAATCACCCATCTGGCGAGTTGTTCATAGGTTTGCGCTCGTGCGCGATATTCTGCCTCGCTGACTGTTTCGCTTGCTCCTCTAATAAATTCATTCTCAATAGTATTGGGTCTGGTAATAAGAGACTTTCCTGTCTTCTGGTCTTTTATAGAGATGTTGAGTGTCATTACCGAGCCGTAGATTACGACATTATCGGCTGTGTCTTCCAGAATACTGGGTCTACGGCAAGAAACGATTTCTCCCAAAATCACGATATCAGCATCTTCAGGACGAGAGACGAGCCGGAAAGGGGTACGGGCTTTGATTTCACGATGAACGAGCGAGGTCAGGTCAAATTCCATCTCACGCCAAGTGGTTTTGTTCTCAAAAATAGGGACCGCTATAGTGGCGACCTGGGGAGAATAAATACTTGACTGATAACCGCAACCCAATGTCGTGATAGCCACAAGGAACATAATACAGAACACACCCCGAAAGCATTCGGGGAGAATACAGGGGTTTCCTGACGCTTCGCTGTCCTGTATACTGTATCCTGTATTCTTTCTGTGTAATCTGTGAAATCTGTGGTTTTCTTTCATCATTTTCTCTCTCCCGAAAGCATTCGGGATGACTCTTTTGCCCATTTAGTTTGAGGGTGATTTTGGATTACGCCCTCAAAATAGATTCTTGACGACTCCAATTTATTTCTCCTTTTATAAAACATTGCAATTTCATAATCTCTTCTTGCGAATAGGTCATTGAGATACTCCCTCATTTTTTTGATGTCTTGGTTTATAGGACTCTGAGGGTATTTATCCTCAAATTTATTCACTATTTTCTGGGCAGCAAGTAAAGGGGTTACCTCATATCCAACGCCCTGATATAAGGCAAGATAAGATTGTGCCAATAGATATTCTGCGGAAGATGCGAGAGTACTTTTTGGATATAGCCGTAAAAAGTTCTCGTATTCGGTAATTGCCTCGTCATAGTATCCTTGTTTATACAGATAGTTAGCCATCTTAAAGTAATAATCATCAGAATATTCTGTATAGGGGTAAGCCCTGAGAGTGTTTCTGACAATATTGACGCCGTAATCATAAGAAGGGATGATATATAGACCCCAGAGACTTCTTTTTGCGCCCCGAATAAATTTGAAGCCGATTTCTAATTCACGCTTTATTATTTCATTCAATCTCTGTGTTCTGGGGAACTCCGCGAGGAACTTCTGAAACCATTTATGTGCATCATTATAATACCCGGAGAGGAATAAGGATTCCCCGAGCAGGTGTCCGATTTTTTCTCTCTGTGCAGGGTTTCTTGTTAGAGATAGCGATTTTCTCAGATGCTTCAGGGCAGTTTTATATTTTCTGTTAGATATCTCACCTTGAGCGGATTGATACAACTTTTCCGCAGGTTCTGAAATTGGCGCCTCTTTGTCTTCCAGAGGAACACCTTTAGTAGCACAGGACAGGTTCACTACGTTCACTGCAAGACAGAAAAGAGATAAAAAGATTATTAGTAATAATATTAAAACTTTCTGCATAATTTCTGTTCTACAAGTAAATTCGTCGCTTCGCTCCTCATAACTTTAGCCACAGATTTCACAGATTAAATCGGTGTAATTTATTGTGAGATTTCAAAGTAGGGACAGGGTTTATCCCTGTCCGCCCGGAACGAACAACCATAAAGGTTGTCCC
>JASEHY010000038.1 GCA_030018555.1 Planctomycetota bacterium | reverse complement strand
GGAAGAAAGGTCATACTCATTTTGTTACGATGGTATCTGGAACAGGCAGACCTCTATAGAGCGTATAATTATTATAGAGAACTAAAACTATTTCATCCAGCCCTTACCCAATTGGCTGATGGTAGGCAATCCCATATCTTAACCGAATCTAAAATAATTAAGAGTAATATAAGTGCCACCACAGGTTCGCAAAGTTTATCCTGTAAGGGCTCACTGCAAGAAGAAAATAAAGATAATAATTGGCAACTCCATCACGGTAATAGTACTCGCTCAAGATTAATGTCTGCTAATGGAAACTCTTTTTCATCACTTGCTTATTTTACAATACCGGAGCATATTGCCAGATTACACCGTGGCACGACGATGGAAACAGATTATTATATGGCATCCGCTTCACCTCCCCGAATGTTTTCGGAGTCTATCCCTTATTTCCCTGTAGTAGGTGAAGGTTTGATATATTTGCCAACGGGTTTGGGAGTGTATGTATTTGAGTTGCCCTCCTTTGCCGGGGCTTCGGAGGACGGCTCAGTTGACTTGTCCCGTCCCTCTCCCTCACGGGATGGTGGCTACCATAGGGAGATGAAAATAAAATGGAAGTTTGAGATACCTGTTGATGAGAAAGCACCTGTCTTCGCAGAAGAAAGAACTATCAATACCGCCACCCTATCCACTGATAATCAAAGGTTGTTCGTTCCTTTAATCAGTAGTTTTGAGAAACACGACCACAAATTGGGGTTCCTTACTGTTAGATATCCCTTCCCACGGCGAACTTTATTTGCCTTTGACACCAGAACAGGACGTATTTTATGGACCACCAAGGACAACCCAACAGACCAGCAGAGAGCAAATAATCTTGCAGTGAGCCCCACTGGGATAAACTCCGCGAACCTGAACCCCTATCAGGGCTTTATCTTTCCAGTAGCACCAGTGGAGCAAGACGGTGTAATCTATCTTGCTGGTATTTATATGCCCAATCAGGTTGATGTGCCTGAACATCACCTTTTTGCGATAAATCCACGAAATGGCGAAGTTTTCTTCAAGACCTTTATTGCCTCCGGCATCCTGGAAGCCAATCTCTTCAATAATGCATCCAGAGAACCCATTGCAGGGGCGGTAACAGTTGATGACGATAATATTTATTATTGCTCACAGATGGGGGTGGTTGCCACAGTAGATAAATATAACGGAAACCTCAACTGGATAAAAAAATATGACCAGTATTATATCCCGACAACCTGGCCTGATTATAAGCCACCAAGATTGCCTTTGAGATGGGTAAACAATCCTATTATTTATACAGAGTGCTTATCAAATGAACATACTAAAGGACAAATCGTTGTAACCGCCATAGACTCCCCTTTCCTTTATGTCCTTGCCAAAGAGAATGGTAAAGAATTGTGGAGATGGAATGCTGATAGTATTCCACTTGGTAATACCAGATATCTATTAGGAATCAAAGATGAATTGCTGATTGTCTCAGGAAAGAGTAACATCACCTGCATCAATCTCAAAAAGGAGGGCAAGATAGAGTGGATGGTGAGCGGAACAGGAATGAACTCAAAAGGCGGAATTACTGATGATAGGGTTTTCGTTTCTTCTTCCGACCACACGATTGTAGAAATAGGATTAAAAAATGGTAAACGACTGAAAATACATGCTCTTTACACTGAACCCTTCGTTCCTCAGGATAAACTCCGCGAAGGTGTCGGGACAAAAGATGTCAAACCCCCACCATCCCTTATAGAAACGGGATATAATCTACTTCTGGTCGGTGATTTTCTGATTATGAATTCATTGTCTAAGATAAATATCTATAGGATACAGAAATGATAAATATTCGTCCCGTTTTAGCGGGACTATTGGCTATTGGTTATTTGCTTATACCCTATCTTTTTTCTCTATCAAAGGGTCCATCAATACTATTCCTTCCCCATCCCGTCTTAGCGGGGGAGAATCTTGAGCAAACAGATGAAACCACGAAACTTCTGGAAGAGAGAAACCGCATTAACCGTATTGTTGAAAAGGGATTAGATTATCTTGCGCGAACTCAGAACTCCAACGGCTCATGGACATGCAGGGTCGGTTATAAATTAAATGATACCTATCAGGGAGAAGAAAATGATAATGTCGGCGTTACCGCCATTGCCGGTATAGCCTTTCTGGCACAGGGCAGTTCACCCGGACGGGGCAAATATGCTGATAATGTTGAGAACGCCCTGCGCTTTGTTCTCTCGTGTGCCAGAGAAACTGATGGCTATATCACAAAGTATGGAAGCAGAATGTATGAACACGGATTTGCCACCCTCTTTTTAGCCGAGGTCTATGGAATGGCAAAAAGAGATGATATTAAAAGCAAGTTAAAGAAAAGCACCCAACTTATTATTAACAGCCAGTCTACTACCCCGCCTACTGACGGTGGCTGGCGTTACCAGCCCGCACCAATTGATTCTGATATTTCCGTAACGGTAACAATTCTGCAATCATTAAGAGCCGCTCGTAATGTCGGAATTGCGGTTCCAAAAGAGGTGATTGATAAGGCGGTTAATTATGTCAAACGTTCTCAAAATCCACAGGATGGCTCTTTTAATTACCAGTTAATACCACCGAGCCGTGTCTCTTTTGCACTGACCGCCGCAGGTGTAACTTCTTTTATGAGCGCAGGGGAATATAATACTCCTGAAGTAAAAAGAGGTATAGACTATTTGATGAAAAATATGCCCACAGTTTACGGAGATTATCATTATTATTATGGTCATTATTATGCGGTGCAGTCGCTCTTTCAGGCAGGCGGGAAAAACTGGGAGATATACTTCAATAGAGTAAAGAACGAGATTATTGCCAAACAACGACCTGACGGCTCATGGAGTGATGATGTCGGTGAACCTTATGCCACTGCAATGGCAACCATTATCCTGCAGATACCCAATGATTATCTGCCCATTTTTCAGAGATGAATTAACCCCCTCACCCTCTTGCAGTGAGTGTAGCGAACCTGTCCCTCTCCCCTATAGGGAGAGGATAGGTGAGGGGGAATGGCTTTGGAATTCCATACAATGAAATTAATATTTGCCGGGTCTTCGGAATTTGCTCTTCCACCTCTTAAGACACTCGCTACTCAATCTGAACACCCTCTTATCGCAGTAATTACACAACCTGATACCAGAAAAGGACGCGGATTGACCCGTACGGGCTCGCCGGTTAAACAATTCGCCATAAAACATTCTCTCCCGCTAAGGCGGGATGCCGCCCCCTTCGGGGGCGAGCCTCGCCCTGCTGGGCGGGGGGAAGGAATGGTATTGTTGGACCCCTTTGAAATCTGGCAACCGAAGTCCATAAATGAACTTTCCTTCATAAATAAACTAAAGAAAAGCGGAGTGGACTTAATTATTGTCTCTGCCTATGGACAGAAACTATCTAAAGAGATTCTTGAATTACCTGCGAAAGGTTGTATAAATATTCACCCTTCTCTCCTGCCAAAATACCGTGGCTCTGCTCCAGTAAATTACGCTATCCTTAACGGCGACACCAAAACTGGCATCACTATTATTAAAATGGTAGAAAAGATGGATTCCGGACATATTCTTAAGCAAGTGGTAGTTGATATCAAAAAGGATGAGAATGCCCTTGATTTGCAGGTTCGTCTGGCTAAAGAGAGTGCCGAAATAATCCTTGAGGTTCTCCGGGAAATAAATAGAGGAACGATACAATCAACAGAACAGGATGAAACGAAAGCAACCTATGCCTTCAAACTTAACAAACGTGACGGCGAGATAGACTGGAACAAAAACCCTCTCCAGATAGTTAATCAAATAAGGGCGATGTATCCCTGGCCCAGCACTTTTACCTTTTGGCATCGGTCAGGAAAACCTCCTCTAAAAATAGACATTCTACAAGCGAGAATATATAATCTTAACTCAACCGTCCCCTTCCCCCATACGCCAGGAAGCGTTCTAAATATAACACAGAAAGAACTGATTATTGCCTGCGGAGCCGCAGCGGAGTCCCCCGATGTAACATCGGGGGGCGGACAGGGGGCGTCAGAAAGCGGACGAGGTCTCGCCCTGAGCGAAGCGAAGGGTATTATTATTAATAAACTTAAACCCGCGGGTAGCAGAATACTCTCAGCCAGTGAATTCGTCAACGGCTATCGCCTTAAGATAGGAGACAAATTTGGGAGACAGAGTTAATAAATTGATTATCGGAGTAAATAATCTTATCCGCGGTAGAAGGAGGAAAAAACCAATACCACATGACAAGGTGCTTGTTCTTTTTTCACATTGCCTGCAATACTCAAAATGCCCCCAGAAAATAGTCAATGACCTCGCCGAATGTAAACGCTGTGGCAAATGTGTAGTAAAGGATATACTGGAAATCTCTGAACGTTATGGCGTAAAATGTGCGGTTGCCTCAGGCGGTGAAATGGCTCTACAAAAAGTGTATTCATCAGATGTCAGTACAACTATAGCCATCGCCTGCGAGAAAGAACTCTCCGGTGGGATAAAGTCCATATTTCCTAAAAGGATTCTGGCGCTCCCTAACACACGCCCTTATGGTCCGTGTAAGGATTGCTGTGTGGATACAACAGGTGTGGAGAAACTCCTCAAAAGAATACTTTATTGCACATAGGAATCTCTCTCCCCTATATTGTAGCGGTCGGATTTATCCGACATCCCGCCTCGGCGGGATCGTTTGATAAATCAAACCGCTACAGTGCGGTGAATCGTCCCAGGGGATGAATATACTATGCAAATAAAAATCTACTACGATGATACTGATGCCGGTGGTGTGGTTTATCATTCCAATTATTTGAAGTATTTTGAAAGAGGCAGGACAGAATATATGCTCAAACGGGGCATTGACCCGGCTCAGATGGCTAAATCCGGTCTTATCTTCGTCATCGTCCACGCTGAACTATCTTTTTTAGCACCGGCTAAATATGGCGAGACTATTGAGGTAGCGACTTTTATTGAGAATGTTTCTCACGCCTCGGTTACCTTCAACTACAGAATATTATCCTCTGACCTGTCTGCCCCGATGTCCATCGGGACGCAGACAGGTAAATCAAAGACATTAGTAACAGGTAAGACTAAAGTTGCTCTGGTAAATCAGGAGGAGGGGAAACTAAAACCCCAGAGGTTTTCAGATGATTTTATCAGAAAGATTAAGATGCCATTCACATAGGTCGCTATAGGGTTTCCACGCTCTTAATGGATTTTTTATTAATTTCCTCTTGACAAATTCTCTGTTAATGATATACTATATATTTTATAGTATGGAATTTCAAAGATTGATAGAGATTGCTTCGTCGCGGAGTTTATCCCGCCCGTAGGGGCGGGGCTCCTCGTCCCGCCGAAGCGGGAACATCCTTTGCGTGTTCCCGAAAGCTTTCGGGACGAGGTCGCCGTAGGCGACCGTGGCAATCTTACCTTAATTTATAGTAGGTCAATCTTCTAAACCATAAACAGAAAGAGAGAAAGTATGTTAGAACCTAAAGTCATTCTTAAATCTTCTCTGGAAGGCAGGGAGATTAGTGCAATTGATGCAATTATCCTGATGCAGAAATATCATTCTTTTGCCCAGGAAATACACGAGACTGCAAATCTTATTAATAAAAGAATACATCGTGATGTGGTATCGTTCACCCACAGTAAACATATCAGTTATACTAATATCTGCAGATATAGTTGCCGGTATTGTTCTTTTTTTCGTAAAAGGAATGAAACGGGCAGTTTTGTCCTGACTATAGATGATGTCTTAAAGAAGATAGCGGAGATACCGTCTATAAACGAGATATGTATTTACGGTGCTGTCAATACCGCTTTACCGTTTTCTTATTATACCGAAATGCTCTCTCAGATTCAAAAGAAATTTCCTTCTATCAGCATCAAGGCGTTTTCACCGCTGGAGATATTTTTTATTGCCAAAAAATCACGTCAGAGTTTAACAGAAGCTCTGAAGAAACTTAAAGAATGTGGACTTACTTCGCTGTTCGGCGCTGATGCGGACATCCTTAATGATAAACTACGTAAAAAAATATGCCCTGATAAGATGAAAACTGCGGAATGGATTGATATCATAAAAACGGTACATAACCTCGGCATCAAGACTTCTGCAACGATGCTTTATGGACACCTGGAGAATGAGATTCATATCGCGGAGCATTTAGAAATCTTGAGGGATATTCAGAAGAAAACTCATGGTTTTACAGAGTTTACACCAATGCCTTTCGGTGAACATGAGCAACGGCTGAATATACTTGAACAACTTCTTAAACGCGGCCGACGAGAGGATTATTTTGGAGGCGAGGGCCAAATTGTAAAAATCTCCTCCATCAGCAGAATCTTCTTCGGCGATATTATAAAAAATATTCAGGCAAACTGGTTTAGGGTTGGACTGGATAATGCGGTTAAAAGTCTCCACAGTGGTGCTAATGACCTTGGTGAGACCCACTTTGATAAAACCGCGGTCAAGAACCTTAAACCGCGGAAAGAAATAAATGTTACTCCAGCCACACTCAAAAGAGTGATAGTGAAGATTGGTAAAACACCTCGTCAGCGAAAACACATGGGTGTTTAGATAGTTGTAAAAACAAGTTTCAACGAAAATTACCCTTTATCCCCTTTCGCTCCACTCCCGCCCAGGCGGCAGGGACGGCACTGTAACCTGAAACTTGTAACTCGTTGTATGGAATTTCAAGGTCTGTAGGGCGCGGTACCCAAGTAGAAAGGGAGCGGTTTGCAAAACCGTAATGCGTGGGTGCAAATCCCACCCGCGCCTTTTTTAGAGCCAGTTAGACCGAAGGTCGTTACTGGCTCTTATCCTGTAAGGGTTAGATCCTGCCCCAACTGGTCCCGCCGAAGGCGAGGCTCGCCCGAATGGGCGGCAGGCGGGTATCGGGATGAATATTGGGGAAAATAGGTGTTAAGTTATGTTACGAAGTTTTCTTGTTCTTTTAATAACTCTTTTACTCTACTCCGGATGGGGTATAATTGACCCTGCTCTGGCGACTGCAGAGCGACCCTTCCCCCCGCGCAATACAGAAATAGACGCAACTCGCGGACAGCTCAAAAGTAACGACTTGTTTAAGGGCTTACGAAGAGGACAACGGGTAATAATTGTCCTCAACAATAATATTTCATATTCAGGCATTATCAAATCTATTATAGATAATAAGATTGAAATAGATGTTTCCTATGACGATCCAATTTTAAAGGGTAGTTTTTCATTCAGGACAAGAAACATAAAGTCCATCATATCTCTTACTTCATTGAATCTTGAAGAGAGGAAGAAAATGATTCTTGCGAAAGAATCACTCACAGATACGGCGAAGGAAAAACATTCTTCCATGACGACAAAACCGCTTGATGAGGAGCAAGAAGCAACAGATAATGCCAAAACTACTTCCTCAGATGACGAATCTCAAAAGCGATTAGCACAAGAATTATTGAGTAAGTTCCCGCCCGGAGAAACATGGAACCAAAAAACATATCAGACCATTCTGGATAAAAACGAGTTCTTAAGAACCCCTGAAGAAAAGGACTTTCTGAAGAATTATAACCAATGGCTTAAAGCAACAGAACTCAAGGAAAAAGAAGACCGATTTTCGTTCTTTCAGAGATACCTCCCCGAAAACGGATGGGGCGAAGAAAAATATACTGATTTAATCACAAAATTCATTCGCCTCAAGATAGGACTCACCTCTGAGGAACAGGAATTTGTGGACAAATTTGAATTATGGAAGAAAACCCGTATAGAATACGAAGAGGAGAAGAAAAAATCCATTCCGCAAGATGACGAACAGAAATCACCTTAACCCGGATTATTCATAAACTTTGGGCTCTCTTCTGTGTCATTCCCGCGCAGGCGGGAATCCAGTATTAAATTATCTGGATTCCTGCTCCCCGCTTTCGCGGGGACAAGTTTCGCAGAGCATGCCCCTGCGGAAGCAGGGGAATGACAGACTATGACAACTTTCGGTTAATAACCACTATAGGTGCGGGGTCAACAGATTAAAATGAGCAAGATTACGAGGAAATTATTAAGCAGGTGTGCCCAGATGCTGCTGATAATTGAACCGGTTTTAACTACGAGAAACCCGAAAAATATTCCCAGAATGCTGACCATTAATATCTGTGGTGGAAAAGAGTGAATTATGCCGAATAATAAACCGGAAAGAATTACACTCTTTCCGGCAGAGATTGAAGAGTTCTTTAAGCCGTTCAGAATTAAGCCCCGAAAAAGCACCTCCTCTGTCAGAGCCGGAATAATTCCTATCCCAAAAACAAGAAAAACTATGTCTTTAACTCCTTTACTCATCATAGTCATATTAGTATAGAAAATCCTGTATGCCTCTATCTCTTCCTCATAAGGCCGAAAGAGGACAGGAGATATTAAGCCAGAAAATAGATAGAGCAGAACGAAAAATATGATGCTGATAACGGTTATTTTTACCAGTGTTGTTATCGGTAGAAGGTTAAGAGTTAACGATTCTCTTAGATTGAATCTCTTAAGCCGGATATAAAAATAGACCGGCACCAGGATGCCGATGATATGAGTAATCAGAAGAAGATAAAACAGATAAGCAGAATTCTCCACCAAAGGAGATTCTGTCTCTTGATGAATGGGCTTGCATATAAATAGCGACAAAAATACCTGAATAATAATAACGAGAATAAAGATTATTATCGCATCAGCAATAGTGGGTCGGTTCACCCCGTTACCCCGAAGGCATTCGGGACGTTCCGCCAAAGGTGGGGGCATGGCGCCAAAGGCGCCATTACTTCTAACGGGGTTTATCGCGGAAAGATTTCTGGATGTCTCCGGCATACTACCACCTTATGTGCAGGGATAGACTTTCTGTCTTGCCTGTCGCACACTTTCCATCTCTGCTATGTATCTTTGCATCACCTTTAGAGCAAATTGTTTAGGGTTTATCCGATAGTTCTCCAATCCGATAGTCTTAACCGGTGTGCCCTTTGTCTTGATATTTATCCCGAAATGAATCTTGGTAGAGACAGGCGAAGCGCTTGCGATAGAGATTGATAACTTTGCTCTTCTATTTTCGCTATATAAATCATCACCAACTCGTTTTAATCTCCGGCTAATATTTTCTTCTATAATATCCTTAATAATAGTGGTGAGTAACAGCTGTCTCAGGATTGCCTTATCTAAATCTGTCTCAAAATGTTCTATAATAAAATGGAGCATCAAAGGGCTAAAGATTCTATTCTTTGCCCTGACATCTTCTACATCAAGAATTGCGTCTTGAGGGATATCGCAAGGACCGATAAAAGAAATAATACTATCGCCGAGGATACCGAAATCCTTATAAGCCCAGAGTGATTTTATCTGACTGCCGTCATATTTGATTCTTTCAGGCAGGAACGCGGAAACAATAGCAGGTCTGTTGGCCTGCCTGCGCCCCGATGGACATCGGGGCAGGCAGGTCTGCCGGCCGCAATCAACTATTTCTGGCTTTCTTTCCATTTCTCCCAGAGTTTAATATCGTTACCGAAATCCTGTTTGGTAATTTCACGGAGTGCCGAAAGCGAAGCATAAGCAACAGAAGGATTAACATCATCTAATTGCTCAATCAAACCATCTATGCTCTTTGGGTCGTTAATCTTTTTCAGAGCATCAGCACAACGACGACGCACCTCCATATTAGTATCTTTTTCCAGAAGTCTAATAAGAACATCTACTGCTGAGTTATCTTTGATTTCTCCGAGTGCCCAGACTGCCTCCTGGCGAACAAAGACATTACTATTATTTAGTGCATTAATCAGAACAGGCACAGCCGGCTTATGATGAAATTTGCCCAGATAATAGGCACTCTGGGCGCGGACTAATGTATCCTTGTCATTCTCCACGAGTTCCATAAAAAGAGGGAAATACTGGGCTACTTCTTTGGAACTTGCCATTTTATGCAGGGCTTTGAACCTCATATCAGGGTCAGGAGAGTTAATAGAGGCACTACTGCAGCCACAGAGAAAAAGAAGAAGTGATAGTAAAAACGACCATCTTATCATAAGGACGACTCCATTCCATAAAACTCACCCCCAAAAACTTTCGGGGCGGAGAACGCAGAGGAAGAATGATTTTTATTTCTATTCTCTGCGGTGAAAGGTCTCTTTTTCTTGTCTCTTTTAATAGGGTATTTAATCATAACCGCCCTGTCAAATTAAATCGGATAAAAATTGAATGCGGGTATGAAATTGTTCGCAGGGGGACTACTGGTTCACCCTGAACGGGTTCACCGTGAATGGGTATCTACCGCGTATGCGGTGAGAGAGTTTTGGGTATGCGGGGGTAGTCTTAACCCGGATTAGCCGTCGCCCAGCACACAAATTATGTGCTGGGCTAAACCGCTATCGCTTCAGAGCCAGTTATGGCGCCAAAGGCGTCCCGTCTTGGCGGGACTCTTATCCTGACCCGATTAGGGGTCCTGTCCTTATCCCTCTGACGGGATCCTGA
>JASEHY010000037.1 GCA_030018555.1 Planctomycetota bacterium | reverse complement strand
GCCCTTCGTCCCTTGGTAGCCACCATCCCGTGAGGGACAGGATAAACTCAGCGAACCTGTCCCATCCCGCCCCGAACGCCCATACGGGCGACCGTAGGGTCGGGCGACTGTGGGTAGCCACCGCATTAGCGGGAAAGATTGCCAAAAGAGCACGAACATCGGGGTCATCTGCTCAGGCAGACCAGTTTTCTGAACCGGTAGAAAGGACAGAACCTCATATATTAACAGCGCACCAACAAGAGGCATTTGATAAGATAACAGGTTCGCTACGTTCACTGTCCGCCATAGGCGACCTATTAACGGTCGCCCGTACGGGCGGATCCGTCCTAGCAACGGACGGGCGTAGGCCCGCCTCCGGAGGACAATCAAGAAGCATAGAGCAGATACCCGAACCAGAAATCCCAAATTCCAAATCCCAAATTCCAAATCCCAAGAATGTCTTTCTGCTGCACGGCATCACCGGTAGCGGTAAGACCGAAATTTATCTACGGACAATGGCAGAGGTAGTTAAAACAGGTAAGCAGACCATTGTACTCGTCCCTGAAATCGCATTAACAGAGCAGACTATTCGTCGGTTCAGAGAACGTTTTGGGGATGAGGTTGCGGTTCTGCATAGCCATCTGACCGATAAGCAACGACTGGTCCAATGGCAGAGAATCAAGAACGGCGAGGCGTCAGTGGTTATCGGCGCACGTTCAGCAGTCTTTGCGCCCACCAAAAACCTCGGACTTATTGTCATTGATGAAGAGCACGAAACCTCTTTCAAACAGCCCGCTATACCTCTTTATCATGCCAGAGAAGTTGCCATCAAAAGAGCAGAATTAGAAAATGCGATAGTCATCCTCGGCTCAGCAACACCTTCTTTAGAATCTTATTATCGCTCTCTACACGGCGAGTATGAACTGCTGACATTGCCTGAACGGATAGAGAAAAGACCACTCCCTAAAGTAGAAATTATTGATATGCTTGGAGAACAGACTCATAAGCAAGAGTCTAAAAGACCTTCTTCAGTATTTTCTGCAAGGATGGAATCAAGTATCAAAGAGGAGGTTTCAGCAGGTAATCAGGTGATAGTCTTCTTGAATCGGCGTGGTTTTATTACGCTTATCAAATGTTTTCGTTGCGGCTTTGTATTACGATGTCATCGCTGTCAGATTTCTCTTACTTATCACAAACAATTTGACAGGGCGCTCTGTCATTATTGTAATGAAAAAACTCCTTTGCCCACGGTCTGTCCTGATTGCGGGCACGATGCTCTAAAACTTATCGGCACAGGTACAGAAAAGGTGGAAGAAGCATTAAGGAAAATCCAAATCCCAAAGGAGACCGGGATACGGGAAATCAGTGTGAGAAGAATGGATAGCGATGCGATGAGAAAGAGAACCTCATATAAAGAGGTACTCCACTCCTTTTATCTGGGCGAGACCGACATTTTAATCGGCACACAGATGATTGCCAAGGGCTTGGATTATCCCAATGTAACTCTGGTTGGCATTGTCTCAGCGGATACGGTTCTCTATCTCAAGGATTTCCGCTCAGCAGAAAGAACATTCCAGTTAATTACACAGGTCGCAGGCAGAACAGGCAGAGGAATCAAAGGGGGTAGGGTATTGGTTCAGACCCTGAATCCGACCCATTATAGTATCATTGCCGCTTCTAAACACGACTACGAATCATTTGCCAGACAGGAATTACTTTACCGCCACGAGTTAAACTATCCGCCCTTCAGCCATATTATCAGAATAGTAGTTTCTGGCAGAAACCAGGAGAGGGTCAAAGAGACAATAGAGACCCTTTCTGGTAAAATGCAGATTCAGTTGACTGAACTGCTTGCAGGAGGTAGTTTAGAGATATTAGGACCGGCACCTGCGCCCATACTCAAGATACGGGATAAATACCGCTGGCATCTGGTCCTAAAACTATCCCGCTTTAGCGGGACTGTAGTCCAAAAACATCTTAAAGAAACATTCAAGATGCCCTTTGCTAAAGGCGACGTTATAATCACGATAGATACTGACCCGACAAATATGCTGTAACTGCAACCGCAGATGAACGCAGATAGACACCCCGATATACATCGGGGCGTGTATCTGTGGTTGCAATTTTCTTAATGCAATATGAAACATCTTAAGGGGTCCGACAATACCATTCCTTCTTGCAGTGAGCCCTTATCCCTACGGGATCCTGTCCTTATCCCTCTGACGGGATCCTGTGAAGGACAGGATGGTGGAACCATAAGGATAGGTAAACTTCGCGAACCTGTCCCATCCCGCCCCGAACGGGCGGTGGGTAGCCACCGCTTTAGCGGGAAAGGTGTCATTTCTCTGCCGGGCGACAAGTCCATTGCCCAGAGGGCGATTATTTTCTCATCATTAGCCCGGGGAGAAAGCAAACTACGAAATATCCCTCTTTCTGATGATTGTCTTGCCTCTCTCAACTGTATCAGCCGATTGGGTATTAAGTTTCGGAAGCAGTCTTCTTCTGGCTACCTTGTCCCGAATCCCGAAGGCCTTCGGGACGGGAGTCCGCCTCTGGCGGACAAGAGAAATAAAACCACAGTTCTTATTCAGGGCAAAGGATTAGATGGGTGGCAGGAATCAGTAAAACCCATTTGTGCTGGAGAATCAGGCACAACCGCAAGATTGCTCTGTGGACTTCTTGCGGGGCAAAAATTCCCTTCTGTATTAACAGGTTCAAAGACCTTGCTTACCCGACCGATGGGACGGGTAATAGAACCTTTGCGTCTGATGGGCGCCAGAATAGATACTCCCCCTCCCCCCCATCATAACTGCCTACCGGTTCATATTTATCCTTCTCAATTAAGACCTATCAGATATACCCTGCCTGTTCCCAGTGCCCAGGTAAAGAGCGCCATACTTTTAGCCGGGCTTTTCGCCACAGGCACGACCGTTGTGCGGGAACCGGTCCCCTCCCGCGACCATACGGAACGATTACTGGAATTGATGGGAGCGAGAATTAGGAAGACCGGGCAACGAATCGCAGTTAAAAGAACCGATTTTCTGAAACCGCTGGATATTTATATTCCGGGCGATTTCTCTTCATCAGCATATTTTATTGCTGCCGCTCTTCTCGTGCCGGACTCCGAGATTGTTATCAAAGATGTCGGGCTGAATCCATATCGGACTGGGTTGCTTACGGTGCTGAAGAAGATGGGCGCGAGATACGTTGTGTCCCGCCTCGGCGGGATGCGTCAAGACGCAAGACCCCCGCCTGTCGGACGGGCAGGCAAGACGCAAGACCCAAGACGCTACGAGCCCGTAGGCGACATTATTGTCAGATATTCTTCTTTGAAAGGTGTTACGGTTTCTGGCGGGATGATTCCTCTTCTCGTTGATGAGATTCCGATACTCTCTCTAATTGCTACTCAGGCAAAAGGAGTAACCATAATAGAGGGTGCAGGGGAATTAAGAGTGAAAGAAAGCGACCGTATCAGGACAGTTTGTGAGGAACTATCTAAACTCGGCGCTGATATTAGAGAAACCGAAGACGGTATGGTTATAAAAGGTCCGACCAGACTTCGGGGTGCAAGATGTTCATCTCACGGTGACCATCGGATTGCGATGATGTTGTCTATAGCAGGGCTGATTACTCAAGGCAGAACCACTATCACCGGTATGGAGGTGGTCAACAAATCTTTTCCGACATTTACACAGATGCTCTCCCATCTTGTGGTATAGAAAATTATATTAAGATTCACCACACATTCTGGCGCCGAGGCGCCATCAGTGCAAGCAAAGACTATCCTACTGCTTCGTCACACATAAATTGATGGGTATTTCCCCCCGTACGGGGGGAACGGGTAAATAATCTGTGGCTGTTTTCTTGACTTTTATGCCATACAAAGTATCATAAACATATATGACTGCTCATCCTGAAACAACGGATAAGGTTATGTTTAAGCCCGAGGATTTAGCGGGGTTCTCTCATCAGACCGATTTGGGCGTCCCCGGCGAATATCCTTTTACCAGAGGCATACATCCGGATATGTATTTAGGGCAGTTATGGACGATGCGGCAGTTTTCTGGCTTCGGCACCGCTAAAGATACCAATCAACGTTACAAATACCTCCTCTCACACGGTCAGACCGGTCTTTCAGTTGCCTTTGATTTGCCCACCATTATGGGCTATGATTCAGACCATCACCGCGCTAAGGGTGAAGTCGGTAAGTGCGGCGTTGCGGTTTGCTCTCTGGAAAATATGGAGACGCTTTTCAAGGATATACCACTTGATAAGGTCTCAACCTCTATGACCATAAATGCACCAGCATCAATACTCTTAGCGTTCTATATTGTGACCGGTGAAAAGCAGAGAATTAGTTCTGATAAATTACGAGGAACTATTCAGAATGATATTCTCAAGGAATATATCGCCCAGAAATCCTGGATATTCCCGCCCAGAGAGTCAATGCGAATCATTACCGATATAATGGCTTTTTGTGCCGAAAAAGTGCCTCAATGGAATACTATTTCTATCTCTGGCTATCATATCCGTGAGGCGGGCTCAACCGCCATCCAGGAACTGGCATTCACCTTAGCAGATGGCTTTGCTTATGTTGAGGCAGGAATAGCAGCGGGACTGGATGTGGATACCTTTGCGCCACGGCTGTCATATTTCTTCAATTCCCATCTGGACTTTTTTGAGGAGATAGCAAAGTATCGTGCGGCACGGAGAATCTGGGCGCGACATATGCGGGATAAATACAAGGCAAAAGACAGGCGCTCCTGGTTGTTGAGATTTCATACCCAGACAGCCGGTTGTTCCCTGACAGCCCAGCAACCGGAGAATAATATTGTGCGGACTGCCTATCAGGCATTAAGCGCTGTCCTGGGTGGCACCCAGAGTTTGCATACCAATTCTATGGACGAAACCCTTGCTCTACCCGGCGAGCATGCGGTTACGGTAGCACTGAGAACCCAACAGGTCATTGCTTATGAAAGTGGTGTTACCAAAACAGCTGACCCGCTCGGCGGTTCTTATTATATTGAATATCTTACTAATAAGATGGAAAAAGCCGCAGAGGATTATTTTAAGAAGATAGAGGGGTTGGGTGGAGTAATAAAGGCGATAGAACAGGGATTTTTCCAGAGAGAGATTGCTAAATCCGCCTACGAGTATCAACAGGAGATAGAATCTAAAAAGCGGATTATTGTGGGCGTGAATCAATTTATAGATGATGAAACACCAGATATTGAATTGCTTAAAATATCTCCAAAGGTGGAAATAGAACAATGTCGGCAACTGAAGAAATTGAAGGCAGGACGGGACAATCTTAAGGTGAAACAATCCCTTGAAAATATAAGGAATATAGCCAGGGGAGGAAAGAATCTAATGCCGGCTATTATCAGCGCGGTGAGATGTTATGCAACTCTGGGCGAGATTATCCAAGCCCTAAAAGATGAATTCGGCGAGTATAAGGAACCGCCGATATATTGGTGATGCGCTTTCACCCAGCCCCTGCACGCAGGGGCTGGGTTCACGGATAGCCACCAAGGCACAAAGGGAACAACCCCCTTAATCCCCCCGTACGGGGGGATTTCCTCCCTTTATTCCCCCTTAATAAAGGGGGCGCCGCCTTTGGCGAGCCTCGCCCCGCACCTATCCTACGGATGGGTGCGGGGCGGGAGGGGGTTGTCTTTGTGTCCCTGCCCCGTTAGAAGACCAGTCCCGAATGCTTTCGGGACTGGCAGACGCCTCTGACGTCTTTCTTCTAACGGGGTGAATGTCTTTGTGGTTATCCCAACGGGATTTTCTTGCGGCGGGAAGTATTGAGAGGAAGTTTAGAGATGGAAATAAATGATAAACTTATAGAGCATATCAGTTTTCTGGCTCGGCTTTCTTTGAGCGACTCGGAAAAAGGACGACTTAAAACAGACCTGACAGAGATTCTATCGTATGTAGAAAGACTTAAGGTGATAGATGTTTCAAATATAGAACCACTGGTGCATTCACTCGGAGATAAACCAGATTCAAATATCTGGCGTGAGGACAGAGTGAGGAGTAATGCTTTGTTCTCCAGTGAAAAAGCGCTTCAGAATGCCCCCAACCGTAGGGGTAATTTCTTTGAAGTGCCAAGGGTGATAGAATAATGCAACCGCAGATGAACACAGATAAACGCTGATAATCTGTGTGTATCTGCGTGTATCTGTGGTTGCAATTTTACTTGACATCGGTCAAGGGATAATCTATAAGTAAAACGTCGTCTCGCACGATGCGCTCGGCGACGCGTTTCTTGCGGGATAAGTGCGACTAATTCCCTCCCGCTAAAGCGGGACGGGGTCAAAGTCGCTCTAAGTAAAGTATGATAAAAATATATTATTTAGGATTGGTAATAATTATAACATTGGTGGTCTGGCTTGTCATAGATTATCGTGCGAATCTGGCGGAGGCAACTAATGTCGGAGAAATAATTCCTGATAACAGTTCACATAATGTTTCTATATCGCCCTTAAAATTACCACCCTACCCAAAATCTAACTTAGACGAGTTATGGAAACCTGATATACAGATTCCTCCACCTCCTACGCCACCGAGTATAGTTACAAAACTTTCTTATAGACTGACCGCCACAATTCTTCTGCCTGATTCTCCTATAGCACTTATTCTAAATCCAGCAAGAAATGAAGAGAAAGAGTATAAAATAGGAAACAAAGTAGATGAGTGGGAGGTTATAGAGATTATTCATGAGGAGGCGAAGTTAAGAAATAAAGACGGCGAGATACTTCACCTTAAAATACAACAGGGATGGAAGAGCGAGGGATTGGTAAAAGAAGTACAGGACATAATAAAAGGGCTACCGCTGTCTGCGACTATGCTACCCGACATTTCGCCTGAACTTATCAAGAGAATAATAGAAGGCAAAGAGCCCTCGGAACAGGTTGAGCAGTATATTGAGGCGCTGGTGCCTACTTTACCGCCTGATTATGTGAAGAAAACAATAGAAGAGTGGACCGGTATTCCCAAGAGTGATATGCCTACTGATAATACGAAACTCGCAGAATACTCAAAACATATGTTCAAGTTGGTACAGGGTAAAGCGGTAGAGTCGGCAGTCAACACAGAAAATGTCGCGTTCTCTTTAAGAGTCAATCCTGATAATAGCCCCATAGACCAGAAAGGTGCTTTTAAGACCAGTGACCGTCGTTTGTATGCCTGCTTTTCCAATCAGGGTGAACTAATGGGGCTTGACAAGGTAATAACCCGTTGGACAAATAAAACCACAGGAGAGGTTGTCAGATTAGATACCAAGCCAATAGACCCTAATGCGCCTAACAACTTTATCTGGATAGAAAAGAGAGACGGCTGGCCCGGCGGTGAATACGAGGTAGAACTTATTAACACCCAGACATTGCGGAAGATTGCTGGAGGCAACTTCAATGTGGGGCCGTAAATGTTTACACTGAGCCCTTATCCCTAACGGGATCCCGTCGGAGGGACAGGATAAACTTCACGAATGTGTTAGAAATAAGCAGGCAGTTAGAGGTTATCAAAAGAGGAGTAGTTGACTTTCATACCGAGGAGGAATTAGTTGAGCGTCTGAAACTAAAACGACCCTTACGGGTTAAATTAGGAGTGGACCCGACCGCCCCTGATATTCATTTAGGTCATACCGTCGTCCTACAGAAATTAAGACACTTCCAGGGCCTTGGACATGATGCCATTTTGATTATTGGTGATTTCACCTCGTTGATAGGTGACCCATCAGGCAGAGAAAAGACCCGTCCACAGTTATCCGCAGAAGAGATAGAAGTAAACGCTCAAACTTATTTAAATCAGGTTGGTAAAATCCTGAACCTCAAACATCTTCAAATCGTCCACAATAGCACATGGCTTGCTAAATTAACTATGAAAGATATCATCAAAATAGCAAGTCAGGTTACTGTGGCAAGATTTATTGAAAGAGACGATTTTAGTAATAGACTGAAGAATCAAATCCCCATAGGTTTGCATGAATTCCTCTATCCGCTTTTACAGGGACAGGATTCTGTGGCGATAGAGGCCGATATTGAGTTAGGCGGAACTGACCAGATATTTAATCTCTTAGTCGGCAGAGACCTCCAGAGGGCAGTAGGGCAGCCACCACAGATTGTGCTCACTACACCGTTACTTGTAGGACTTGATGGCACGAAAAAGATGAGTAAATCATTCGCCAACCATATCGGCGTGACTGAACCACCGTTTGAGATGTATAGTAAGACGATGTCCCTGCCCGATAACCTGATGGAAGGTTATTTTACATTACTCACCTCATTAGACTCCGGAGAAATAAAGAGGGTCTTAAGCGGACACCCCAAGCAGGCAAAGGTAATTCTGGCAAAAGAAATAGTTACCCAGTATTATAGTAAGTCAGAGGCAGAAAGAGCAGCAGAAAAGTTTGAGACCATCTTTGCCCGTAAGGGGGCTCCTGATGAAATAGAGGAACTCCAGATAAAGAAGACTATGTTAAATAGCGATGGGAGGGTCTATCTACCAAAACTCCTCTCTTCCTGTGACGTGGTCAGGTCAAGTAGCGAGGCAAAGCGTCTGATAATGCAGGGTGGATTGACAATTGACGGCAGAAAATTCACCGACCCAGATAAAGAAATCGTCCTGAAATCAGGACAGGTATTGAAAATAGGTAAAAAGAATAGGTTTTATCGGGTAATAACCACGGAGTAGAGAGTTACAAGTTAGAAGTTACAGGTTTCAAGTTACAGGTTTTAAGGACTGTTTCTTAACTTGTAACTTAAAACTTGTAACCTGCAACCCCATTTAGGGAGGAGATTGTTATGAAATATGTATTATTTGTTGTTATAGCGATAATGTTATCTCTCGGCACATTCCCACTGGGAGGGAAAGGAAAGATATTGCTGGAGCCCCTTCTTCACGCTCAGAAGAAAGACATCCTTACCGAGCCTGTGGATGTTGACCTTGTCTATTCTGACGACTGGACATTTCTTTCCGGTGTAACCACTCCCCTGCCGGTTATCACCGAGATAAATAATAATTATGTAACCCTGCCCAATCCTGATAACCCAAAAGGGTTTCGTTGCACCGTAGAACAGAATAAGGCACGGCTGGATATGGATGGCGATGGTGAATATGATAATGATATTAAGAAAGAAAGTTTTGTAGTATGGAAGATAACCTACCCGAATGAATTACAGATGAACTATAAGATGAGGATTTTTATTAAAGGCAAATCACCTCAAGGCAAACAGGTCTGGGCATATCAACGCGCCTGCTTCATCACCGCAAAAACACCTTTAGGTAATTTTACCCTCATTGATGATAATAATAACGGCTACTATAATGATTATGGTAAAGATGCTATCATCGTTGATTCAACCAAGCAGGCAATTCCGCTTTCTTCTATTATTCCTGTGAAGGGTAAGTTTTATAAGTTAGAAGTGCAGATGAACCCTGAAATATCCATAGCAGATAAGAAAAAGCCCAATTACACGGGAATGAGTTTGCGTCTTGAGCCATACACAGAAGATACGGGTAAGATTGACCTTGTCAAGAACCTAAAACCGCCCAAAGACCCGGCTCAGATTATTGTTATCAGAAAAGGCGAAGATGTCTTTTTCCAGATAAGTGGTAAAGGCGAGAGCATTATTCCGGTCGGCGACTATTATCTCGTTTCAGCCATCTTCAGCAAAAGAGTCCGAGCCCGTAGCCCTTCCCAGTCGGATAAACCGCTAACTACTGTGGAAAAGGATAAGACAACCGCTCCAGTATGGGGTGGTCCTTTCAAGTTAAGGACTAACGCATACTGCTCTAAAGGTGGCGAGGTCATATATGTGGTGCCACCCGGACATCTTACCGCTCCACAATACAGACCAAAATATATGGAGTGCCCGTTTATCAAAATGGATTTCCCGACTGTGGTCGGCTCATTGGGCGAGGAATATTATTCCCCTGATGAGTTTAAGGACGAAAGAGGTTATGCATTCCCTGATGCCGGGGTTGGAATGTTTAATGTGGACATTATCCCTAAAGATGCTCCGGCTGGTCAAAAGCCGCTCAATAAGACAGTGGACAGTGCCCATTGCCAGAAATGGCTCCCAATAGACCTTTCAGGGATAGTTGAAAAAGTCAGGCCCTTCTGGGAGACATATCGTTGCCCTATAGAAAAGTATCGCGGTATGGTCGTAGTAAAAGTATGGACCTCAAGTTCGGTCTTCGGTGAATTATCATTTGAGCAGGAGGTTGATGTGCAAGAGTAACGGGGGGAGTCCTCCAGAGGCGGATCTACGATAAGGCCTCCCCGGAATTCAGTGGGTTTTATAAAAACGGAGACATTTAACCTAAATAAATAGCCGAGTGTAGGGGGTTGAATGTGTCCCAAGACAAAAAAGGTGGGATAGGAGGCAGGGTTTTCAGCCACAGATTTCACAGATTATATTCTTTGTGACCTTTGTGTTCTTTGTGCCTTTGTGGTGAACGGTTTCACTGCGGTAGGGGGGACACTTCCCACCTGGTAGGGGGGGACTCTGACGAGACTCCTAAGAGACAAGAAATCCTTATTATATGC